>PMEC01000112.1 GCA_003155705.1 Bacteroidales bacterium | reverse complement strand
GATATAATGACTGTTCTTATTCTTGGTATAATGCTCTCCAGCGGTATATCCGCCATCGTCAGTATTATGCAGTATTTCAGTAATGAAACAATGTTGAAAGCCTATGTTATCTGGACAATGGGCAGCCTGGGCAATCTTACGGCTCAACAATTGCAGGTTTTGTTGATATCTGTAACTGCTGGGATAATATTGAATTTAGCTTCCATTAAAATGCTTAATGCCCTGTTACTTGGAGAAAATTATGCGGCTAGCATCGGTCTCAACGTCCGGTTTGCGAGGATCGTGATTTTTACCGGGACAAGCATTCTTGCAGGAAGTGTTACAGCATTTTGCGGACCTATTGGATTCATAGGAATCGCAGTTCCTCACATTGCCAGAATTATTTTCAGGACATCGGATCACAAAATACTTATTCCGGCAACGATATTTATAGGTGGAAGTGTAATGCTTCTCAGTGACATAATCTCTCAACTACCCGGTTCTGACAGCGTACTTCCGGTAAATTCGGTGACTTCACTAGTCGGAATTCCGGTTGTAATATGGGTTATTCTTCGAAACAGAAAATATTCAGGCGCTTTCTGATGGAAGCCAAAAAAGAAATATTATCATTTGAATCTCTGCTGATTGGTTATATATCAGGGAAGACAACGAAAATACTGTTACCTCCACTAAATGCCAGAGCATATCAGGGTGAACTGATTGCAATGATCGGACAGAACGGAATCGGTAAAAGTACGCTGCTGAGAACATTAACCGGTTTGCAGGTAGCAATTGACGGCACTATTATTATAAATGGAAAGTCAATAAAGAACTATTCAAGAATCGATTTCGCACAGCATATCGGCTATATTTCGACAGAACCAGTGAGAGTAAGTAATATGAAGGTATATGATCTGGTGGCGCTTGGAAGATTTCCTCATACAAACTGGCTGGGTAAATTGACTGGCACTGACCATGCTATCATTATGGATGCTATTGAAAAAGTGGGAATGCAACAATTTATAAATAATTATGTTACTGAATTATCTGATGGAGAACGGCAGAGAGTGATGATTGCAAGGGTTCTTGCTCAGGACACAGATCTTCTGGTAATGGATGAACCTACTGCATTCCTTGATATTAAAAGTAAATATGAGATAGTTCACCTCCTGCATGACCTTTCAAAAAAACGAGGGAAGACTATTGTTTTTTCCACGCACGATCTCAATATTGCTCTAAGTGAATCCGATAAAATCTGGTTGATTCTTAAAGAGTCATTTGAGGAAGGCGCTCCGGAAGATCTGATAATCGGAGGTGCTCTTGATGAACTTTTCAAAGATTCACTTGTCAGGTTTAATCAGGCAGATGGAAGTTTTACATTCAGGAATGAATTAAAAGGGAATTTTAATTTAAAAGGTGAAGGAATTGGCATACTCTGGACAGAAAAAGCGTTAAACAGGGCAGGATATTCCATTTCTGATAATATAGAAAAATTGCAGATTGAAGTTGTAAACTTAAATAGCAGATACAGGTGGTTAGTTGATAAAGGTGAAATAAGAAAAGAGTTCAATTCTGTTTATGATCTGGTAAGCTGGCTTTCTGTACAATAGGAATATCTATTTGTGGTACTTGCGCCAGTTCTCAATAAAAGGACCGATGCTTTCAACAGAAAGTTTTTTGGCAATTATCACCTTGTTCTTATCGAGAATATAGATTGTCGGTGTTGATTGTACATTATAATAATAGTCAAAGTTGGTCAGTCTTTTTGGATCCCATCCGTTAATCCATGTCAGGTTATTATCGCCGATATATTTTTCCCATTTTGCTCTGTCAGATTGAGTGCAAACTGTAAATACTTCAATCCCATCATTTTTTACTTTATCATAGTATACCTTCAGCTTTGGAGTTGCTTCCTGACAATGACCGCAGTTGGGTTCCCAGAAATATAGTATTGTGAAATCTTTCTTAATATCATAGAGTGAAGCATATGGTCCTGCAAATGTTTCCATTATAAGTTCGTGCCCTTTTTGCCCAATCAGATTTGGACGTATCCTGTCTACCTCCTTCCTTAGATTCTCGCGCCATTCGGGGGTTGTCCACTCAGCTTTTCCTGATAAATATATATCATCAGCGAGCTTCACCATTACTGCGTCATGTCCCATTATTTCGCTTTCGCGGAAATGGTTGAAAAGATAAACTGATACAAACTGAAATACTTTGTGATTCCCACTGCATTTTTGGATTATCTTATCAATTTCCTTATTAATTGAATCCGCAAGTTGAATTACTGTATTGCTAAAGAAAGCATTAAGTTTTCCCTGGAGAATCGGAGTACGCAATAATCTTTCATCATTAAAGTCGATATTGTCGAAAAAGTGATCCTTATTGTAGAGATAAGATCTGATCCATTTCACAGAATCAGGATTGATTGTGTTTGCCGGAAGAACAATTGGTGGCACTTCAATGGGCAACATTGCTTTTATCAGCAGGGCAAGCAGCGAACCTTTGTTTTTATTTATTACCTCATTCAGGAATAACTTCATTTTATCCTCCTGATTTTTACGGAGTTCTGAAAGTACCCTAATCGAATCATTATTAGATTTATTCTTCTGAACCCGGTTGTCGATTCTGTTTGCTTCATCCTGCATTGACACCCATTTCGTCTGATAATCTAAAAAAGCGCTATTTTCATCTGAACCTGAAAACTTCAATGTTTTGAAATAATCCTGGTAATTGCAGGTGACTGAAAAAATCTGATCATCTGGTATAAGCATTTCGAAGTACTTTCGTCCGGGGAGGACGATCATATAAATTCCCTGTGGCAGAGGTTCTTTGCCTTTAAAAAGACCATTACCTGATTTATCAAGTCGTACAGAATCTTTTAAGTACTGTTTATCACCAAGATGGTAGGCAAGATAAACTGTTGAATCAGAAAGTCCATCTATCTTAAAGGAAATTTCATAACCTTTATTAACCTGACCAAATGCCAGCACAGAAAGAAAGGTCAGAATTATAGTAAAAAAAAATCTCCTCATCAGATCTTAATGGATTTTGGTAATTTTACAAATTTAATGAATGCAATTTCTTTGCCAAATTAAATCGGATTGTAAATTGGGAAATATGTTGTATTTTTGATCCATAAACGATGGACAGTACACAGAGTAATGATTTCAATTCTGATTCCGGTTAATAATTATGATATTGTTGCTCTCGTGCATAGTATGAGAGACGGACTGGAAAAAGTTCAGGAATATTGCGAGATTCTTATTGGCGATGACGGATCTTCACCCGATTTTCGGAATAAATATCTACAGCTTGAGAGAGCAGGTGTAAAGGTTATTGTTTCCAAGAAGAATATCGGACGCGCTGCAATCAGGAATAAACTGGCGCTTGAAGCCAGAGGCGATCACCTACTGTTTATCGACGCAGATACTATGATTCAGGGAACCGCTGAAGCATACCTTCTTAAATGGCTGCCAATGATTAATACATCAAGGGTTATCTGTGGTGGAACATGGTATAGCGAAACTGCTCCCGGTGATCCTGATAAGATTCTGAGATGGAAATATGGCAGGAAAATTGAGCAGCGAAAAGCATCTGAAAGAAATAAGCATCCTCATTCCGGGTTTTCAACCTTCAACGTTCTTATTGAAAAATCAGTATTTGCGAAATTAAGGTTCAATGAAGAACTTAAACAGTATGGTCATGAGGATACTCTGCTTGGCTATCAGCTCAAAAAAGCAGGGATTGATGTTCTGCATATTGATAACCCGTTGATTCATGAAGGAATTGAATCAAACAGGGAGTATATCAATAAAACAAAACTTGGGATCGAGAACCTTAGTCATCTTTATGATATAGTTACAGACAAAAGATCTTTTTCATCAGCAGTCAGGATGTTACGGATTTATAATAGACTCTATGACTTTAGGTTGACCAGGATTCTGGCTGGAATTTATATTCATTATCGCGACAAGATGGAAATCCGGCTGGATTCTGCAAACCCTTCCCTTATTCTTTTCGGGTTTTACAAAGTGTGTTTGTTTTGCACTTTCCGTGAAATTCACAAAAGAAAGCAGATTATCCCTATATTTTGATTTTCATTCAACCTGTCTGAAACTACCATTTTTTTTGTTTTAATTATCTGTAAGGCAAAATAATTGCGAATGCAGCGTTAGTTAAAATATTTGTTATATATTCGCAATAACCAGATCTGATCATTTCTTTGAATCACTTCTTCTAAAATTGATATCTGCATTACATATCTGTTTTAATTAAACTGATATGTCCATCATATCTTCGTTCAGCTCTCAGAACAAAATCAAATCTGTCAATCATTGTACAAAGGAAAAAATCAGTAGGAGGCGAAAAATCAATATTTTTTGGATTAAAGAACCTGCTCCCTGAACCTGTTTTCAGATCAGTTAGCTGCTTTTGAAAGTCAGGTTTTTGACCTTTCAGCCTTTCAGATATCAGACGTGCACAAAGAACGTCTTCCTCAGCAGTTGTTTCAGCTCTGTAGCCCATTGCAACAAGAGTTACATGTTCCGGCTTCAAAGTTTTAATGTATTTAACAATAGCGTCTGCATTTACAAAGCTACCTGTCAGAAGAAGAGATGCATTTTTTGCATTTACTAATCCGTTAGTACCGGCAGTAGTGGTATGAATTACTGTTTTCCCTTTAAGATTTACCTTTAATATTTCTGTAGGACTGTTTCCGAAGTCGAAACCTTCAATTTTTTTTTCCTCACGTTCTCCGACAAGAACTGAGTTGTTATATCGCTTCTGCAGCTCAAAGGCAGATTTTGCATCACCAACTGCAATATATTGTATGGCCCCGGAATCAAATGCGTAACAGGCAACGGAGAATGCACGGAATACATCTATTATTACGACAACTCCACGTGCCTGTTTAGCACCACTGATAAATTCGAGTATTTCAATCTTCATCCCGCTGCAATAATCGTCAAGTGAAAGTAATAATAATTTTTATAATTGGTTTTCGTATATTTGATCTGCTGAGAGTTTAAAAACATTGGTATTATAAAAATATTCATATTATGGTAAATCCTGTTACCTGGGTAATAGAAAACGTAAGAAGACTGAATGATTATATCTGGCATACTCCAATTTCAGAGTTATCCAGGCGCAAGCTCCTGCTAATAAAGCAGTTAAGAATAGTTGTTCTTGCAGCACGCGGATTCTCGAATGATAATGTCCAATTAAGAGCATCGGCATTAACATTATACTCAATTCTGTCAGTCGTACCGGTTATAGCTATTGCCTTTGCATTGGCTAAGGGATTTGGACTTGATCAGAACTTTCAACAACTCATAATTGCAAAAACCAACGGCGAGGATAAGGACCTTATCCTTAGACTTCTTTCAATTGCACAGAATGCTCTTAATGAAACAAGTGGCGGATATATTGCTGGGGTAGGAGTATTAGTATTGGTCTGGTCATTAATGTCGCTATTAAGCCGTATCGAAGAATCTTTTAATCATATTTGGCAAATAAGAAACTCACGCCCCTGGTACAGAAAATTTACTGATTATCTTACAATTATGCTGATCGCCCCTATTTTTGTTATTCTTTCTGGCAGCGCCACAGTTTTCGTAAGCACGCAACTCAAGGATTATATATCAAACGCAGCTATTCTGAGTTTCTTTAAACCTATAATTTCTTTTCTTATACAGTTTTCTCCCTATTTTATATGGTGGCTGACCCTTACGGTTCTGTTCATAATTATGCCAAATACAAAGGTAAAATTCAGATCTGCTTTGGTTGCCGGAATTATAACAGGAACAATTATACAGATAATCCAATGGTTCTACTTTGATTTACAGTTCGGTATATCAAAACTAAGTACTATTTACGGAAGCTTTGCAGCAATACCATTGCTGATTATCATGTTACAAAGTGGTTGGGTAATCGTTTTACTTGGTGCAGAAATTGCTTTTGCAAATCAGAATGTTTCCCGGTATGAACTAGAGTCAGATGCATTGAATATCAGCCATCACCAGAAAAGAGCACTTTCGTTAATGGTGATGAATCTTATAATCAGGAATTTTGAAATCGGGGAAAGACCATTGAACTCTGAGTCAATTTCTCAAAAACTCAAAATACCTGTACGGCTTGTGAGAGATATAATTCAGGATTTAAACTCAGTGAATCTTATATCGTTTGTCCATAACCCTGATGATAAAGAGAGATTTTTTCAACCTGCAATGGACATTAATTCTATTTCAGTAAGTCTGGTTCTGGCACGTTTGGATAAAAAAGGCAAAGACCAAACCATCTTCTTAAAAAACAGCGATTTTGACAAAGTCCATACTATACTTTCAAAATTTGATAAACTTATTTCAAAATCAGACTCAAATATTCTTATTAAAGATCTGTAAAACTGCCTATCGATTTCTGCCTTTCTTTTTATAATTCAATACAAACTGTATGAGATCTGTGAATGAATCCCATTTATGGAATAAGTAATGTTGAAATGGTAATACGATATGTTTCGTGTTGTCCTCTCTTGACCAGTAGCCTATCTGGTTTTTTGCAGGAAATACACGATCAAACTCACTAGTTACTGCATAATCCCATCTGAATCCAGGTTCTTTTTGCTCCATTATCCTGTTATAGAGCCATCTTAATTCATCATGAAGGGATTTTACATTTCTGTGAGGCACTCTGTCAAGATTGAGTTTATAGGTTCTTTTATCTCCAAACATCCGGAGATAAAATTTTTCCATGTTCTCCTCAGTGATATTATTTAATGTCCCTTCAAATATATTTAGTGGTATACCAAATCTGTCATCTGCCGGTATTGGTGTCCCGTTAACGGCAATGGTAATATCAGGCTTTATTCCTGTTTTGGGTGAAAGGTATTCCGCGGCCCATACTCCAAGAGACCATCCAATAAGTGTAATCCTTGAATAGGTTTTTATTTCTGGTAAAACAAGTGCTTCATCTGCAGAATAATTGTAAAATAAAATGAAATCAAAATCATCATTGCATAAAGGAACAAAAACATTTTCATCAGTGCCCCAGCTTCCGTACACTATTACGAGCTGATCGTTTTTTTCCCTTCTCCTTATATAGGTTTTCATAAATAATTATTCAAATATTTTAAGAAAGGATCCCCCCGGATTTTTCCCTTATAAAGTAACTCTCCAAATATAGTTCAAATTTTTTTAATGAATTCTTGCAGATAATAAGGGAGAGGCAGAAAATGCTAAGCTGATATGAATAAAAAAAGAGGAGAAAGGGTGGTTGTGAAAATCAGGAGCGGGCTTTATTTATGAGATAATCCCTGTGTCTACTGTCTGATAAAAGGAAGGAACCTGGAAAGCTGGCGCTATACCGAGAGTTCCAAAATGTGAAAGTCAATGTCTGCAATACAATCCTGTTGATTCTCACTTCCCAACCCTTGCTCATCTCCTCTTATATCAATAGTATGAGCTTCGTACCAAATTTAAACAGAAAATTATTATAATCCAAAAGAAATTCATGGAATTTTTTCATTTTTTTTCATTCTGATATCTTGCAACCTGAACAAATGCGATTTTGACAAAATCTTTTGGTTGAATGTCAGCAAGTAGGATTCAATGAAAACAGGAGATATTAAATAGCAGAGTATAAGAGAAAAATATTTAATTAACATTGCTGTCCATTGCTGGAATATTGCTTAAATTTGAAAGTGTACATAATAAAAATAAGCATTTATGTTAGCCGAGTTAGAAAAAATACCATATGATAATGGTGGTGGATTCAGGGCAATTTATATGAATGATCATGGAGGATTCTGGCATTTCCACCCAGAATTTGAATTAATACTAAACACAAAAAGTTATGGTACCAGAATAATTGGCGATAATGTTGAGTTATTTGACCTTTATGATATGACATTTATTGCTGGCAATATTCCGCATTGCTGGAACCATTATAAGGTTGAGGGTAAAGTTCCTGGAAATCATGGAATTATGGTTCATTTTAAAATAGAATCATTCGGTGAAGCCTTTTTACGTCAGCACGAAATGCATGGTTTGAGAGAATTATTCAATGAAGCCGAGCGCGGCATTGCTTTTTCAGTTCAGGATGCGCGTAAAACTGAACAACATCTTGTAAATATGGTCAACCAGAACGGTATCGATAAAATGATAGAGCTCTTTACTGTCCTGCAGATTATGTGTGAAGCAGAAAAGCGCAGGCCCCTATGCTCTGAAAATTATAAAATATCCTTTGATGAACGCGGAAATATAAGAATGACCGATGTTTACAACTTTATCAGGGAAAATTTTAACAGATCAATCTCACTCGAAGAAATAAGCAAGGTGGCAGGTATGAGTCCCTTCGCTTTCAGTCGGTATTTCAAAAAGAACAGCGGAGCCGGATTCGTTGATTACCTAAACCAGGTAAGAACAAATAAGGCCTGTTATCTCCTGCGTGAAACAGAATTTCAGGTTCATGAAATTGCTGTTAATTGCGGTTTTGCAAGCATCTCTAACTTCAATAAGCAATTCAAAAAATCTGTCGGTATTTCACCGCGTGATTACAGGGAACAATATAACTCATAGGTTTTCAGCTATAATACTCTTCATTACTGCAAAATCGGAATTGCCTCTGATGCGGTAATAATGTCTGTTGTGAAAATTGAAAAATAATGTATTTTTGCATCCTGAAACATGTTCAGTGGCTCCTGCCGATAGCTATCGGCAGGAGAGTTCAAAAGCGGATGAATGGAATGAGCTATTTTATTTGGTTCCGTAGCTCAGTTGGAT
>PMEC01000094.1 GCA_003155705.1 Bacteroidales bacterium | reverse complement strand
GTTGTGGTAGTTTGCGTTACCAGCGTAGCTATCCGGCCACTTGTCCTGTTTGTTGGCAGGGAAGAGTCCCGGTAGCAAGCTGGTATGGCGCAATATTTGCCATCACGGTGCGCGCAGGGTTTTATCACGATCGCGGTATAAGTAGTTTGTTGATAGATGATTCGAATGTTAATTTGTTTCGTTTCCTGTCAAGGTTACTTTGCAAATATTGTGCTAAGCAAATTACCCCAACTGACCGTGTTATGTGTTAGGGCGAGTTTTTTATCAAGTCAGCAGGTCACATTATTTTAGGTTTCATTTTTTAGTCACAGTTTTGAAAGAATTGCGAATTTTAAAGTTGTAATACAACTAGCAATCACTCAGGTGCAGTGACAAGATCGGACAACTTTAGTTTTTATTTTTTTTGAATATTCTAATGCCATTTGGTGAATTAATTCAAATGTTGAAGAGTTGACCGGTCCATAAACTTCTGTAATATTAAGAACAATCATGTTGGTATTATATAATGAAATAAATGGTTTATAATTGCTTATTAACATCATTCTTGCTACAGTTGTTGTACTGTAAGTTAATGCAAAATAACCAAAGTACTCAAGTTCTGTCTTTTCAAGATCTTATACTTCTAAGCTTCTTAAGAACATACCTTTAAAGCCTACAGTATCGAGATTTCGAAGATTTATTATTTCCTAAAGCTCGAAATTCACTGCAATAAAATAAGAGACCCTGACAGCTTTCCCTTTATGTTTACCAGGGGTCCACTTTGGAGAAGACTTAACAGATTTTAATGCCTCATCATCTATTAAGGGGTCTACTCCCCTAGCCACTTTTACGTTTGAGACTGAACCATCCATCTCGATAACAAAGATAATATATACCTTTCCTTGTACTCCGTTAACTGTCGCTGTCTCGGGATATTTAGTTTTTTTCTGAACCCATTCTCGGAACTTATTTATGTCACCACCCTTGAATCTGGGCATCTCCTCCACTTCGTTATAAATCCCGTTTTCTCCACCTCCACCTGCTCCTGCTTCCACACCTGCTGAGTAAGCACCTGTACCAAATCCCAAATCATCATTCTCACCTTGTACGACACCATCTTTATTGCTTCCTGTAGAATCTGATTTGGGAAAGACTGGGTTTTCAGTCAAAGGTATCGTATCAACAACCATAGGAGCGACATACTTAAGGTCATAAACTTTTAATCCTGAAGATCCTTTTGATATTGGGGGGGGTTGAGTCAATGAAATATTTTCTGTAGACCCTGGTAGCTTAAGATTCTCCATCGTTATAAACACGGATTTAAATAACCGTTCACTCTTTTTTTTAGGCAATTTAAAGTATGGTATAAGTACCATTGCCACCCCAATTATTATAGCTATAATGAGGGAATAAATAACCACCTTATTGTAGTTTCTTCTCAGGAAATATGCCCCATATTCCTTATTTCTACCTTCAAATATTATATCGTTGAAGTCTGTAAAGTGCATATTTAATGATTGAGTTTTAGCTTTCTGACGGTAAAATTAAAATATTCTGTACCAAGCAGTCCATCACTGCTTACTCCTTCTATTCTGCCGATAAAATCAGTATAAATATCTGAGCAATAGAAGGACAATGTGGCTTCACCTTTTTCATCTGTGATCACCGATGGTTCCCAAAGTAGTGTGTTTCGAAAATCAGGAAGGTTGTTTTCTGCATTTTCTTTATCATAGTTGGGATTATAAAACTCACGACTATTAAAATATGCTTTGGTCTTTGACAAATTATACATTTTTAATAATTGCTTTTCTGTTAACTTTGGCCCCTGTCTGGCATGATATACTTCATAAAGGTAGCCACCACCAGATTCGACAAGATATTTTGCTCCTTCAACAGGTTTTCTGTTATCAAATAGATTTGGATGATTCCTGCAATTTAAAACATTATACCTGCAGACATAGTCAGCAGTACTTAGCCTGTCCAAACTATCGAGGCTGCCCAGATATTTTCCCCTGACTCCCTTAGATTTGCTGCCTTTGATAGTAACTTCCTTTATCCTGACTATACCATTCGAGGCAATATTTGTATCTGAGATTTCAGTTTTTTCCTTAATTATTGCAGGTGAAGAATATATAAATTCATTATTTCTTCTGATTGAGTTTATGGTTTCAAAAGGATCTAAAAGTTTTATCGGGATATTTACTCTTGAAGAAGATAAAGGTTTCATATAGACATACTCTCCTTGCCATTTTTTAAAGTATTCTGGCGAAATAGAAAATCTCCCGGTTGAATCGGCGAGAATCCATACTTTTGTACTATCAATATTTGGTGAATAAGCTATCACAAAAGATTGTTTCAGTTCTGACATTTTTCTCCGTGTAATTACGAATCCTTCTATCCCATCATTTATTACCTGTTGAGCCTTTGCCTTCTTTGAAAGATTTTCCTCGCACCAGGTATATTTTCTCCACCCCTGTGTTAGCATAAGTAAATCTAATGCTTCATCTCGGCCTTTGTTGTTACTATTAAAATAGAATGAGGGGTTATAAATCCTGCCTTTCAACTGTGAAGAGAGGTAATAATGTGTAAGTATATTATTGGAATCACGGGGATTTTGATAGAGTTTATCAAAAACAGTTACTCCAAAATTTGCTACTATAGGTTTCCCGTTTTCATCTTTTACAGTTATTTTCAGCGTTGCTTTTCCTCGGGTTGGATAAATTTCATTGGATAATCCGGCAGCTATGTAAAGTTTTCGATCATAATTGATATAAACCAGCCTTTCAGCTACAGGAACCAAGTTGCTATTAAAAAGAGTAACCTCGACTATACCTTGTGGGAGATCAGCCAAAGGTATTTTTATCCTTAATTCACCGTTTAGCTTAGCCATAGTCATACCATAAACTACACCACGAGATTGAACCCGCAGGTAGATGGCTTCTTGATTAACTTCTGGGATTTGAGACACTATCAAAGAGATTGACTCTTTATCTCTTCCAACCAGTTTCATCGTCATTCCTGTAGTATGAATTTCCGGTAAAAGAAAGGTGCTATCAATTGCAGGTTCTGAAAGCCGGATTGTGTACTTTTTTCCAAAAATTGGCTTAAATTCTAAACTTCCCATACCTGCATGAACACTTTTAAATGTCACCAAAGGAATAAGATCTTCATATAATGTCCCGGATGCATCTATAGGTTCTCCGTTTGTATTTACAGCTTTGAATGCAAGTTTGCTTTGTATTCCTGATACCATATCTCCTCCTTCAGGAAAAGTTGTGAATTGAATTGCGTTCGCATTTCCCATTAACGGCTTGATTAAAAATTGTTTGTCAGATTTTTCTGTTATCAATGGTTGCGATGTACTATTATTTTTAATCTTAATTCTCCTGAGGGCTTTAAATTCAGAAGTATCGCTAAAGAAAGAATTTGGTGTATACGCTGCAAGAAGATAATCCCCTTCTGGTAATGTACTCTCCAGATATACGCGCCCATTGGCAAAACCATGTTGAATTTCATATTTTTCCTCCCAGACTACCTTTTTTGTATATTCATTTAGCAATTGTAGGTAAAGAGTTTTGCTCAGTAAAGAAGGTATAAGATATTGCGCATCGAGCAGATATACTTTGAACCATAAGTCTTCCCCGGTTTCGTAGATATCTTTACTTGTCTGTATATATGGTAGCTCGGGAGGTGCGTTTTTAGCCAGAGAATCCAATCGTTCAGCCAGCTGAATTTGTTGGGTGTTAAAGGATTGTGTCCAAACTGGTAAAAATAAGAAAGTAGCAAAAATTATTAGAAGAAGACGCTTGTAATTTATCATACTTAGAGTTGTTTTGTAAAAGATCTTTATTGTCTAAGAAGAGTTACTTTCGTAACTGCAAATATCATTCCATTTAAAATCCCAGATTTTAGATCCCCAAATATGAATTCAATTGTTTGGTTTTTGCAAAGTCACTACAGAGTAACGATCGTTGTGTGTCAAGATTATGTTGTCTTAATAGGGCTACAAAGACATAAACGCAAACAGCAATATAATGACTAAATGCGTTTTTTCTTTTATAGGCAACTGAATCATTCCTGAGACTTTTGAGTGATTCATGTATCTTTATATTGTTGAACCTGAAAAGGGAGTACATTACCTAGATAATGATTACTGAGCATCTAAGTCATCTGGGTTTTTATTGGCAATTTCTTTTCTTATATCCTCCAATCCAATTAAGTACTGAGCTTTGGTATATGAAGCATCGTTTTCTAAGTCATCAAAATCGCTAGTTGTGTTTTCTAGGTTCATTGTTTTAAGGTCATTTTGTTATCAATACTTATATCGTTCTATAAAATCATGATCAAAAGTTTACGGATCTTGGATAAAGCAAGTGTTTGGAGGGAGCCAAACTCTTGCTTTGTGCGTTGGAAATCATGTTATTGAGTACGAGAGGTCGAGTAGGTAAGGGGAGTTTCACCCCAAACCTCTCACGGAACCGTACGTGATACTCTCGCATCATACGGCTCTTGTTACACAAAAGATTAGGCGCCAATGAAGCCATACTGCCAGTGGACAAATAACCCCGGGTAGCTATTAGCAAGATCCCTGAGCCATCGCCCTGCTTTATGCATACTGCCTCCAAAACGCCCATACCGTTTTACCGCCCATTTGATCAACCGCCAGTGAAAGATACGGAAGATCCTCATCAGCATGTGGATCCTGAACTTTCCATAGTAGTTGATCCATCCCCGGATTTTAGGGTTAAATGCTTCTGCAATCCGGTAGATGCTACTTGTTGTCCAGCGATGAAACTCTGATTTTCTGAATATCTCCGTTATCTTATTCTCACTCTTTCTGCTGATCGCACAGTCATATCCCACAAACATCACCCCGTCTTTGGTTGATGTTGGACGTGGTTGAAAACTAAATCCCAGAAAATCAAATTGCACTGTCTTGAACTTATCTCTTCTAAAGTCCCTCTTACAGTAGACGATTTTGGTCTTCTGTTCATTTAATTGCAAACTGCACTCCCTTAGCCTTTCTTTTATGACCATCAGTACCTCTTCCGCTTCTTCCTGGCTGTTGCAGTGCACAATTATGTCATCTGCATACCGCACAAAGCATAAGTCGGGATAAGTCTTCTCAAGCCATTTGTCAAAGCCATAGTGGAGAAACAGGTTTGCCAGTAAGGGGCTTATAACCCCTCCCTGTGGTGTCCCTTTTCCGTCTCTGGTGCGCTTGTTCCCTTTCCTGTCTTCAATGGGTGCCTGAAGCCATCGTGTTATGTACATCTTCGCCCATTTCTCTTGTACATGCCGCTCAATTGCCTTCTGCAAGAGTTCGTGCGACATGTTGTCAAAGAATCCGGATATGTCCATATCAATGACCCAGTGGCGGTATCTTACGTTCTTCCGAACCTGTTCAACTGCCTGATGGGCACTCTTTAATGGCCTGTATCCGTAAGATTGAGGAGAGA
>PMEC01000135.1 GCA_003155705.1 Bacteroidales bacterium | reverse complement strand
CCAGGTTCGTTTGCCAGGAATGCACGAACCATTGTGAGATACGGAGGGTCAAAATTGCAGGTGTAAAGAAATCTTTATTTTACGGTGGCCGATGTGAAAAATATGAAACAGACGACAGGAAAAAAGCAGATAACAACATACCTAATCTTTTCGAAAAACGACTCGAAATGCTCAGTGAAGGATTCATCGAAAAAGAGGAATGGAAAACCACTTCCATCGGGATCCCGCGGGCATTAATGGTTTACTATCAGCAGTTTCCATTTTGGCGCACTTTCTTTGAAGAGCTGGGGTTCACAATAGTTGTATCAAGGGAATCAGATAAAACGCTTGTAACTGAGTCTATCGAGACGATGACGACAGAAACATGCCTGCCGGTTGAACTGATGCATGGTCATGTAATCGATCTGGTAAACAGAGGAGTTGATTACATATTTGTACCGTTCATTGTAAACGGTAAAGAACGGGAAGGAAATAAGACATTTAACTGCAACTGTCCATGGGTACAAACATATCCTTTCATGGTAAAAGCAGCGCTGAAAGGGAAAATCGATGAATCGAAATTATTGATCCCGACTCTGCATTTCAGGTTTTTTGAACGTGCCCTTGTTAAGGAGCTGACTGAATACTTCAACGATAAGTTCGGACTTAGCAAAGATGAAATAAAGAGAGCTATATATAAAGCTGACGATGTTCAGACAGCCTTTGAAAAAAGACTTATTGATTATGGGAAAGATATTCTTAATAACATTCCCTTGAATTGCCGTCCGGTTGTCCTCCTTGGAAGACCATATAACAGCGCTGATCCACATCTGAATCTTAATCTTATTGAGAAGCTTATCAGTCAGGATGTAATGCCTATTCCTATAGACATGCTGGACCTATCTCCATATGACATTTTTAAAAACTATCGGAACATGTACTGGCCGAACGGTCAGAAGATGATAGCAGCTGCACAACTGGTGGCAAAAAGTGACAAACTGTATGCTGTCTATCTGAGTAATTTCCGTTGTGGTCCGGATTCATTCGTCTGGCATTATATAACAGAAGAATTGAAAGGAAAACCTTTCCTGCATCTTGAAGTTGATGAGCATTCAGCCGATGCCGGAATGGTTACACGAATAGAAGCATTCCTGGATAGTCTGAGAGGTTCAGAAAAGAATGAGAAGAAGGATCCTGAGATATTCAGACCAAGGGCCAGTCCTTCCTCGCCTCCAAAAGACAGGGTGATGTACTTCCCCTATATGAACGATGGTGCCTATATGCTTGCTGCGGCGGCCAGAAGCTGCGGCATACCTTCCGAAGTGCTTCCCAAACAGACTGAAGAAGATCTTGCGATCGGAAGGAAATATACTTCATCCAAAGAATGTTTCCCTATGATCTGCACCACAGGAAGCTTTATCAAAAAACTGCAGGAGCCGGGGATTGATCCCTCAAAGGTAAGTTTCTTCATGCCTGATCATAACGGTCCGTGCCGTTTCGGCCAGTATAATCAATTTCACAGGATACTTTTTGACAGGCTCGGATACAAAGATGCCGAACTGATCACACCNNGACAAGTTATATGAAGAATCAATAATAAGACTTGTGAAATGCATCGAGAATGGCTCAAAAGGTCTTCACAAAACACTTGCCCTAGTTGCCGCAGATTTTCTCGCGATAAAGGTGGATAAAAGCATAAAGAGACCCGTCGTGGCTATTATCGGTGAAATTTTTATGCGTGATAATGCACCCTGTAACGGGGATATTGCCAACAGACTGGAAGATCTCGGTATTGAAGTAATGATCGGACCATTCTCTGAATGGATTTATTACTCAACTTATCGCTTTACCCGTGACAGCAGATGGAAAAACGACAATATAGGAGTGATAAAATCTAAAATCCAGGGATTTGGACAGGATGTAATTGCTTATTCGCTTTTAAGAGGAATAAAGGAATTTACAGATCATCAAAAAGATGTCTCTCTTCATGATATGTTGAATTTATGTAATACATACATTAATAAATTCTATGACGGCGATCCTCCTATAGCAATGGGCACATCCATGGCGCTATACGAAAGAGGGGTTTCAGGGCTTGCGGCTATTCTGCCCTTCACCTGTATGCCCGGAACTGTTGTTGCATCAGTAAGTGACACATTCAGGAAAGATCATAACAACATTCCATTTATTAATATAGCGTATGATGGTCAGGATTCAGTTTCGCTTGACACCAGGTTGCAGGCATTTGCCTTCCAGGTAAAGGAATATGCAATGGCGGGAAAACAAGAGTTAGTAAGACTTTAAGTTTTTGGGTCAGACAATTACTTTGAAGCCAATATCCTCAAGTATCTTCTGGACCTTTTTTGTTCCACTTATCAGATTGATAATGAATGCAGTGAATTCCCTCCTTACGGGGTATTCATCTCTGTGTTTCTCAAAATCAGACGGTGAAAACCTTAATTTAGTATCATCCTCATTAATATTATAAGTATTAAGTACGGCTTCTCTGATTATATCCTCAGGGTCTCTGTTCTTTGCTCTGATTGTTATTTCCCGGATATGTGGCTGAGGAATAACTTCAGGATACCAGTCAGTTAAAGGCAGATTAAAACTTTTACATAAGTCATTTATAATAATAGAAGTACCATTTGCTTTGCCATCGGTGGAATAACCTGCAATATGCGGAGTGGCAAGAAAAGCCTTGTCAAGTAACTCATTGTCAATATCCGGTTCATTTTCCCAGACATCCATAACAACTCCTCCTAATTTTGCTGAGCAGAGCGCCCTTTTGACCGAAGAAGTTTCTGCTACTTCTCCTCTTGAAGAATTGATCAGCCAGGCCCCCTTCTTCATTTTTCGGATTAATCTATCATTAAATAGATGATATGTTTTGTCTCCTCCCACTATATTGAGAGGAACATGAACTGTAATAATATCAGATTCATTTAAAAGAGTATCCAGATCAACGAATGACTTATCTCCCTCATTTCTGGCTCTGGGTGGATCATTAAGCAGCACATTCATTCCCAGGATCTTAGCTAGCTTTGCAACTTTTGAACCAACATTGCCTACACCTACTATTCCAATGGTTTTGTCTTTCAGATTAAATTGAAAATCACCGGCCATTTTAAGCAGGGCAGCAGCGATATATTGTTGCACTGAAGAAGAATTACACCCTGGGGCATTTGTCCATTTTATCTGATGATTTTCGCAATACCTGGTATCGATATGGTCAAAACCTATTGTTGCTGTCCCAATAAAACTGACCCTTGTGTTTTTTAAGAGATTCTCAGTGCATTTTGTTCTTGTCCGGATCAGTAAAGCATCAATCTCTTTAAGCTGTTCATTTCCGATCAGTCTTCCAGGCAGATAGGTAATATCTGAATAAGGTTCAAGGACTCCTTTGAGAAAAGGAATATTTTCATCGGCAATAATCTTAATCATTTTATAAATATTTGCACCTGAAAGTTAATAATTTTTAACGCTCGGAGAACTAAAAGGTCATTATTGAATTGTCATTATCGACGTTATTACTAAATTGTGTCCAAAAAAAATCAGAAATGAAAAATATCAGGAGAGTGTTTATTTTTTCTATTTATTTACTTTTAACTACAGCTGTGGCTTTATCTCAGACAGTTACAAAAGGCACGGAATTGAATTATTCCGGTTTTTACAATGTGAAGCAGTTTGGTGCTAAGGGAGATAGCACAACTCTCAACACCGAAGCAATTAACAGGGCTATCGATGCTGCCTCATCTGCGGGTGGTGGAACAGTCTATTTCCCGGCGGGAAATTATCTGAGCTATTCCATCCGTCTGAAAAGCAATATTACAATTTACCTTGACAATGGGGCTGATCTTATTGCTGCTATCCCTGTTCAGGGACAAACGGGTTACGATGCGCCGGAACCTAACCAATGGGATATGTACCAGGATTTTGGTCACAGTCACTGGCATAACAGCTTGATCTGGGGCGAAAACCTTGAAAATATAGCTATTACAGGTTATGGAAGAATCACTGGAAATGGTCTTACCCGCGAAGCTAGACAAGGTCAGGGACCGGGTAATAAGGCTATTGCTCTGAAATTGTGCCGGAATGTTGTGATTAAAGATATATCCATTCTGAAAGGTGGACACTTTTGTCTTCTGGCAACCGGTGTCGATAATATGACAATTGACAATGTTAAGCTGGACACAAACCGTGACGGTTTTGATATAGATTGCTGCAGGCATGTTCATATTTCAAATTGCAGTGTTAATGCTCCTTTTGATGATGCCATAGTTCTGAAAAGCTCATTCGGACTAGGGTTTGCAAAAGTTACAGAAGATGTTACTATAACTAATTGTTCTGTAAGTGGTTTTGATATAGGTTCTTTTCTGAATTGTACTTATCTTAAAAATGAAGCAGGCAGAGTTCCCGATCGTGGCGTGGTTACAGGAAGAATAAAATTTGGAACTGAATCAAACGGAGGTTTCAGAAACATCACTATTTCCAACTGTACATTTGAATTCTGCCGGGGACTCGCCCTCGAAACAGTCGACGGAGGTATTCTTGAGGATGTGACTGTAACAAATGTTACAATGCGGGATATCCAGGGAGCACCGTTCTTCTTCAGGATTGGTTCAAGAATGAGAGGCCCTGCCGGAACTCCTGTGGGCAAACTCAGAAGAGTAAATATAAGTAATGTGGTAGTTTACAGTTCTAATCCCGATTATGCATCACTTATATTCGGAATACCCGGGTACGATATTGAAGATATAAAAATGAGTAACTTAACTATTCTGGTTAAGGGTGGAGCTACGAAAGAACAGTCTGAAATTGTTGTTCCGGAAAAAGAGAATGGTTATCCCGATCCGCAGCAATTCGGAAAGATTCCGGCCTACGGGTTTTATATCAGACACGTGAAAAATATCGAATTAATGAATGTGGAACTAATGCTTGAGAATGAAGATTTACGTCCTCCTTTCATTATTGAAGACGTAAATGGTGCCTCTTTCATCAATGTCAGAGTTCCTCATAAAGAAGGTGTTCCATCTTTCATATTAAAAAATGTTCTTGATTTTTCAACTGTTAATTGTGGAAGCTTGCCGGATAAGAAAATTGATAAGGCAGAGAATCTTAAACTATAACCTATGATACGCTATTCACTAATAATTATTTCCATGTTTTTTTTATCAGCTGGTACGCTAGGTGAAAAAAACAACAAACCAACTCTTTTTATAATAGGTGATTCGACTGTTAAGAATGGAAGTGGAAACGGTGGTGGAGGTCTGTGGGGTTGGGGCGACTTCATGTACGAACAATTGGATACCTTGAAGATTTCTATAAAAAATTTTGCCCGCGGTGGCAGAAGCAGCCGGACATTTATTACAGAAGGACTTTGGGACGATGTCCGTTCAAGAATAAAGCCGGGGGATTTTGTGATTATGCAGTTCGGTCACAATGACGGAGGTGCCGTAAACGACAGCTCACGTGCGAGAGGTACACTAAAAGGGACCGGAGAGGAGACCCAGGAAATAGATAATATCCTTACAAAGAAGCATGAAGTGGTTCATACATTCGGCTGGTATATGTGCAAGTATGTTTCTGATACCAAAGAAAAAGGCGCAATACCAATTGTATGTTCTCTTATACCAAGAAACGACTGGAAAGATGGTAAGGTATTACGTTCTTCTGACAGCTTCGGAAAATGGGCCGCTGAGGCTGCAAAAACGACAGGAGCATTTTTCATCGATCTGAATGAAATAATTGCAGTTCATTATGAAGCTATTGGAGAAAAAGAAGTGACTTCAAAATTCTTTCTGACGGAACATACTCATACTACCAAAGCCGGTGCAGAGCTCAATGCTGCTTCTGTAAGTGAGGGCATTAAAAGCCTGAAGGGATGTGAGTTGAATAAATACCTGAAATAGGAAACCCCTCTGCCGCTTTGCGGCATCTCCCCCAAGGGGGAGAAAATTCTGTCATACTTACAAGCAACACGCTAAATGTCACAGGATTAGCCCCATCTTGCAGGGTTGGGATGGCTCTATTCGATGATTTTCATTTCGTTCAGCAGATAACCGGCTCCGGCAAACTTATCGATTATAAAAAGTGCATACCTGATATCGAGAGAGATATTCCTGCTTTGGTCGGGATTATATGCCATATCACTTGCTACACCCTCCCATGCCCTGTCGAAATTAACACCAATCAGCTGACCTTCAGCATTAATTACAGGACTGCCTGAGTTTCCACCGGTCGTATGGTTATTCGCAATAAAACAAACAGGAACTTCACCATCCTGTGCGTAGCGGCCAAAATCTTTTTTCTGATAGAGCTCTTTCAATTTATCCGGTACTTTATAATCAAATATTTCCGGATTATCCTTTTCCATAATACCTGAAAGTGTTGTATAATAAGAGAAATAGACTGCATCCTTTGATTTATATCCTTTAACCTGTCCGTAGGTCAGACGTAGTGTCAGGTTGGCATCCGGATAAAACACTTTGTCCTTTTCGAATTCCATCTGAGCGGCCATATATATCTTATTGAGTTTAAGAATCTCACCATTTATCCTTATCAGTTCTCCCCTTACGTTATTGGTTATAAATTCATTTGCATCATTAGCAAGAAGATAGAATTGATCTTTCTTTAATTTAGCAACTGATGATTTATTGAAGCTGTTGACAAAAGCATTGTATTTTGCCTCATCAGCAAAAACAGTCTGATCATAGAGTTTGTCGGCAGCTGACTGGAAATTGCCCTTACACAATGTCTTAAACTTAATGAATTCCTGAGTCTGCCATTTCGGATCAATATTTTCACCATACATTTTCATGACTGCTGCAAACAATTTTTTATCTGTTGCTTTGTTGAAATTTTTGAAAAATGATTTTGCCCCTGCCAGTGTACTTATTTTTGCAGACTTTACAGCATCATCAGATGCATTGTTTTCACAAAGGTCAGCCAGGCTTCTAAGGCTTCTTGCAAAACTAACAGCCTCAGCCCCGCTAAAAACTTCATTAGTATAACTATTTACCAGGCTGTAATCTTTCATGTTGGAGTAAAGTTCCTTGTACGAAGGAATGATCTTCCCGTACTTTGCCGCCCTCGAATTATCTTCGTAAACCCATTTCATAAATCTGGTTTCGAATTCCTGCTTCTTCCCGATGGTATTCATTTTATCAAGACCCTGTATCTCCCCCATCCACTTTTTCCATGAATTGGCTATCCCGGATTTTTTTGAAGAATACTGAATACGTATAAGCGGATCAGTTGCCATTGCAGCTTCCATGATATCAATCTTTTTAGCCCTGATCGCTATCATTTTCGGATTTATATAATTCTTTACCATATCAATATAGTAGCTCGGCACATATTCAAAAGTAGTTCCAGGGTAACCAAATACCATGGTAAAATCCCCCTCTTTCACACCCTTTAGAGATATCGGGAAAAAATAGACAGGCTTATATGGGACATTATCCTTAGAGTAATCTGCCGGCTTATTATTTTTATCGGTATAAATCCTGAATAATGAAAAATCGCCAGTATGACGTGGCCAAATCCAGTTGTCAGTTTCACCGCCAAATTTACCTATTGCTTCAGGAGGAGCTCCAACAAGCCGTATATCCCTGAAAATCTCATTGACGAACAGGAAATACTGATTTCCCATATAAAATGGTCGCACTGAAGCAGAGTATCCTGTACCTTCAGCAGCTTTTGTATTAATTTCCGATATATTTGAATTGATAATTTTATCACGTTCAGTCGGATCCATTCCTTCGGTCACTCCCTTAAGTACCTTATCTGTAACATCTTCCATTCTTTTCAGAAAAGTAACGGTAAGACCCTGACTTGATAACTCTTCCTCCTTCGACATAGCCCAGAATCCATTTGCAAGATAGTCGTGCTGGAGGCTGGAATGCGACTGAATCTGTCCGTAACCGCAATGATGATTAGTTATAAGGAGCCCTTCGGAAGAGATCACTTCGCCGGTGCATCCTCCCCCAAAAAGCAGTACTGCATCTTTCATACATGCTCTGTTTACACTATAAATGTCTTCCGCAGAAAGCTTAAATCCTTTTTCCTGCATGAGTTTTATATTATATTTTTCGATAAGTATCGGAATCCACATTCCTTCGTCAGCCCTCATTGAAGGTATCAGAACAATAGTCAGCAAGAGACAAGTTGCAAATAGTCTTTTTATCATAGTCGGTTATTTAAAGGTTATTTATGTTATTAATATATATTTTTAGTTCAGTAAACAATTTCTGAACCGGCAAACCCATGACATTAAAATATGACCCCTCAATCGAAATTATACCCACCAGCCCGATCCACTCCTGTATCCCGTAGGCTCCGGCTTTATCAAAAGGTTTGAATTCCTGAATATAGAAGTTTATCTCCTCATCTGATAAATGACCAAAAGTAACTCTTGTAGTTTCCGAGAAAGTATATTCCCCGAAATTTGAAAGGAATGTGACTCCCGTAATTACGTCATGTGCTTTTCCTGAAATAGTTCTGAGTATTTCGAAGGCTTCTTTATAATCAGCAGGTTTATCCATTACTTTGTTGTCGCACCATACGATGGTATCTGCCGTAATAACTATATCATTATCAAAGATTTCATTTTTAAACTGAAGTGCCTTTTCGTGAGAAAGGTATTCTGCAATTGCCGCTCCGGAAAGATAAGCAGGATATTCTTCCTGGTAGTCTTTTATAACGATGTCAAATTTTAGTCCCAGTTCGCTGAGAAGTTGCTGGCGTCTTGGAGAACGGGAAGCAAGAATGAAATGCCAGTTATCAGGAATTCCCGTCACCATACTCAGACCAGATTACATGTGAGAATTATTTTTACTACGACAGAATAAAGTATCCCGGTCAACATGACAATTTTCATTATCCTGCTTGCACTATGCAGCTGTTTTCTGCTCTGACTGACAATTATCTGAAAAACAACATATATCAATGGCAACGCCAGTGCTACTGAAATATATATAAGTGTAATTAGATCATTGATATAGAAGTGCCATACCAGATAAAGCATTAATAATGTGATAAATATCAGACAAATGGAGACTATTTTAGAAGTCAGGATCCCGATTACGACCGGAATAGTATTTCTTCCATAAGCTACATCACCTTCAAAATCCTCTATATCTTTTACTATTTCCCTTGAAAGCGTTGTGAGAAATGCAAATACTGCAAATCCGCCAACCCAGTAGAATAGAATGCTTATATCCGGAATCTTAATCGCATTTATTGCATAGTATTGATAAAGAACCGGCGCTTCAAAAATAATAACCAGTAGTGGTACAATAGCAGTAAGTACGGCCACCAGAAGATTACCAATAAGGAATTGCCTTTTATAGCTTGCCGAGTAGAAATAGAGTAATCCTGAAATGACAAGAAACAGGAGTCCCATCCAAAGATATCCTGCTTTAGCCGAAACATAAAAGCCGGCTGCAACCCCGGTAATATTTAATATATTATGCCACATCATTGCCTGCCTGCGTGATATTTTAGTTCCAACAATGACCATACCTCTGTTTATAAGATCAGTTTTAATATCAAAATAATCATTAATAACATAACCTCCTGCAGTAATTAACACTGTAGCAGCCACCAGAATGAAAAAATCCAACCATGAGGATTGAAGAAACATGACTGATGAAGTTCCGGGAGAAGCATACAGGATGATATTCATTTTATTAAGCAGAGACTCCAGTATTGCATAACGCATCAGCACCATTGTCAGAATTACAATGAGCAGGTTAGGCCATCTTATCAGTTTAAGAAATGCTTTCATGTTCTTACCAGGAAAATGCCTCTGAATCAAGCCATTTATCATGCAGTCTCATTACCTGTTCGATAATATCACGGACACATCCTTCTCCCCCTTTCTTATCTGAAATATAAAGGGATATCTGTTTAACCTCACTATCCGCGTCAGCGGGACAAACCGGCACTCCTGCAATTTTCATCACCTCAAAATCGGGGATATCATCACCCATATATAATACCTCAGATTTATTCAAGCCATACTTTTTCAGAAATGAATTAAAATTTTCAATTTTAGTACGGCTGTTCAGATAGATATCAGATACACCGAGCAACTTCAGTCTTTTTGAATATTCTTTACAGTTGCTTCCTGTAATTACAGCTACTCTGTAACCTTTTTTAACTGCCAGTTGAAGAGCATAACCATCTCTGAGATTAACAGTCCTGTTTGGAACTCCGAATGAATTAAGTGTTATTGTCTGAAGTGATAAAACTCCATCAAGATCAAAAATAAATGCTTTAATATTAATGAGGTCCTCCTTAAAATTTGTCATCCTTCATTTCTTTTTATAATAACTAATAATTGATTTAGTTATCATTTCATATACGTTTTTAAAATCAGGTGAGAAAGATAATAAATCAAGATGCTTTTCAATGGTATTTAAATCATATCGTACCGCAGGGCCGGTCTGAGAATTCTCAGGACCAAGTTCCAATGCTTTGCTTACCGTTTCCATAATCAATGGCTTAAGCTCATCAAATGGCACACCGGCCATAGATGAAATATTTTTACCTGTGGTAAGCAGATGATTGGTGAAGTTTGAAACAAATACTGCAGCCAGGTGCAATAACCTTCTATGGTCAGAATCTGAAATATGAACTGAATTGCTTATGGATTCTGCCAGATTTATTAATGTATTGGCAGATTTTTCATCAGATGCTTCAATAAATAATGGCACTTCAGAGATATTTGGTATTCTATTTACGGAGAATGTCTGTAATGGGTAAAAAACGCCGGTATTCCTCAGATCAGGCGGAAAAACATCGAGACCAATGCTTCCGGCAGTATGTGCAACAATGGCAGAATCATTACATTTGAGTGCTTTCAAAACTTCAGAAAGGCTTCTATCTGTTACGGCAACAATTATTATTTCTGATGTAACTGGAAATACAAAATCATCGGACCAGGTTGCATGATAAGAGTTGGCTAAAGTCCGGCCATTATTCTCATTTCTTGATGTGATATGATCAATGGAATGACCATGGTTAAACATTTCTCTGCACAGAGCTGTGGCAATATTTCCGGCTCCGACAAATGAAATACTATACTTTCTCATCTCGAAATTTTCCTGTAATATACAAAATTAGGCTGATATTGTCCCCAGGTTAATGCCAATTCCCAGTGGACAGGAATTGCCCCCCTTCCCCCCTGAACTACTCTTTATACACATTTATT
>PMEC01000202.1:9885-10201 GCA_003155705.1 Bacteroidales bacterium | reverse complement strand
TCGAAATCCTGCTGGTTGAAGATAACCCGAACGATGCAGAACTTGCAATGAGAGCATTGAAAAAAAACAAACTTGCTAATAATGTTATCAGAGTATCCGATGGCGAAGAGGCCCTCGATTTTATTTTTGCCCGCGGACAGTTTAAAACCCGTGAACGGCTGAATATACCCAGATTGATACTTCTCGACCTTAAATTACCTAAGATAGACGGACTCGAGGTTCTTAAGATAATTAAAGCTGATCCGGTTACTAAACTCATCCCTGTTGTAGTTCTTACCTCTTCAAAAGAAGAAAAAGATATGATTGAAAGCTACAG
>PMEC01000202.1:0-9855 GCA_003155705.1 Bacteroidales bacterium | reverse complement strand
TAATATTTGAATACACAACGGTTTGCACACGGATGGATCTTATTAAAGCGCTTAAAAAATTCAGACCCGACATTATCATTTCGGATTATATGATGCCTGCATTTAATGGTTTGCAGGCTCTTAAGGAAGTTAAGGAGTTCGATCCTGAAATCCCGTTCATTCTTTGTACAGGGTCAATTAATGAGGAGACTGCTGTTGAATGCATAAAAGCAGGAGCCAGGGATTATGTTATTAAGGAGCACATGACCAGATTGCCCTTCGCAGTAAAAGAGGTTCTTGAACAAAACAGGATACAGAGTGAAAAAAGGGCTGCCGAGCTATTATTAAAGGAAAACAAGGAGAAACTTCAAAGTATTTTCAGCGTTGCTCCTGTCGGAATCGGATTGATAACAGACAGGGTCTTTACAGAGGTAAATGACACATTTTGCAAGATGACCGGTTATTCCCGAAAGGAGATAATAGGGAAAGACTCCGAAATGGTTTATGCTACCAGGGAGGAATATGAAACTGCCTGGATTGATAAATACAAAAATATTGCTAAGAATGGGACAGGATCAGTTGAAACCCGTTTTAAACGTAAAGACGGAAGAATCTTAAATATATTCCTGAGTCTGACCACTCTCGATGAACATGACCTGACAAAAGGTGTAACATTTTCTGTTATGGACATTACCGAGAGAAAGCTGGCAGAAGAGGCATTGCGTAAACATCGTGATCATCTTGAAGAATTGGTAAATGAACGAACGGAAGAACTTAGCAAGGCAAAGAAAGAGGCTGATGAAGCGAATAGAGCAAAAAGTGAATTTCTGGCTAATATGAGTCATGAGATACGNNGATATTCTCGATCTGTCAAAGATTGAAGCAGGTAAACTGGAATTGCAATTTGAGTTTGTGAATTCACAGTCTTTCTTTTCAGAATTCGAACGTATCTTCTCATTAAGATTATCTGAAAAAGGACTTACATTTATTCTGGATATTTCTTCCGGTACACCGTCAGGTATCTATATTGATGATGCCCGGCTGCGTCAGATAATTCTTAATCTTATCGGGAATGCAGTTAAATTCACCGAAAGGGGAAGCATCAGATTAAAAGTATATACCGAAAATCCGCAAATCATCAATTATTCCAACGGGAAAGCCGAGGAATTTATAGATCTTATAATTGAGATAACTGATACCGGTATCGGGATTTCGAAAGAAATGCAGGAAGATGTATTTAATCCATTTGTACAAGGGCAGGGACAAAATATAAAAAAATATGGAGGAACAGGTCTTGGCCTGGCAATAACTCAACGACTTGTACAACTCATGAATGGGACCATCGATCTTGATTCTAAATTGAACAAGGGAAGCTCTTTTAAAATAAAAATCCCGGGAGTTTCTTATCTGAGGGACTTTGAAAAAAGGACGGATGAAATTCAACTTGACCCGGCGGAAATTGTATTTGAAAAAGCAACAATAATTGTTGCAGACGATGTCGAACATAACAGGAAATACCTGATAGATGCCCTGAGAAATACAAATATAAAAATTATTGAAGCCGGAGATGGACAGCAGGCATTTTCTTTGGCTAAAAAAATAGTTCCTGATCTGATTATTACCGATATAAGGATGCCCATTCTTGATGGTTTTGGTTTATTGAAAAAGTTAAAAAGTGATGATTTACTGAAACATATTCCTGTAATTGCCTATTCTGCCTCAGTCATGAAAGCTCAGAAAGATCGTATCCGCGAGAGCGAATTTACCGGTTTGCTGATAAAGCCGGTCCAGGTTACGGAATTATACATTGAGCTTATGAATAATCTGCCATATAAATCAACCAAAGCTACCGGCCCGGAACAATCAGTACCTGAAATAATTTTCACTGAAGAAATATCTGATCTTCCGGGGCTAATTCATTCCCTGGATACAAATATTAAAGATATCTGGATGACATTTCAAAACAGACAACCTATTGATGAAATTATGGATTTTGGAAGTCAATTAAAAAAATTGGGAAATGACCACAATGCAATAGTTATTAAAGAATATGGAGAAGAATTGGTCAGCGCTACTGAGAGCTTTAATATTGAAGCTATTATGAATCTGATAAGAAGATACCCGGGATTTGTTGATCTGTTAAAAGACGCTAAAAAAAATCAGATTTAAAAAATGGTAAAAATAAATACACCCGGACCCATAATCTTATTGGTTGATGATAATCACCAAAACCTTCAGGTATTGGGTAAACTACTACAGGAAGAAAAGTATAAAATTGAGTTTGCATTAAATGGAGAATCTGCTCTCGATTGGTTAAATAACAAGCAGTTTGATCTGATCTTATTGGATTTACATATGCCCGGAATGAATGGATTTGAAGTCTGTAAAAGAATACGCTCAGATAAGACAGTCAAAGAGATACCTATAATATTCCTTTCAGCAGAGTCTGAAAGGGAAAGCATTCTGAAAGGGTTTGAGGTTGGCGCTCAGGATTATGTTACCAAACCATTTGACAGCAGAGAGTTGCTTGCCAGAGTTAAGACTCAGCTTGATCTTAAATCGAAAACTGAAAATCTCAGAAAGGTTAATGAATGGCTGGGCAAGAAGATTGATAACTGGCTTAAAGCGAGCGTTGGCATGCCAAAGGTTGGGGAGATATACGATCTGAGCGCTAAAATGATAGAGTTCGATAGAAATCAAAGTTATGTTATGAAAGATATTTGTCTTGAGCTTAGTACATCGATAAAGGAGATTGAAAAACTAATCGGGAAAAGTTATGATTCAGATGCTAAAAACCAGATTAATGAAATTGTTAAAAGGCTGGAAGATTCAGTTGCAAAACTAGAAAAACTGTAGATGGAAAATTGGAGTGGATTTCGGATTTCGGATTTGAGATTTCGGATTTATTATTTCCGCAATCCACAATCCGCAATCCGCAATTAAATTGACTTCAGCTTTCCAACTACCTGATTACAAATAAAGATATCTGATTGAAATAATATGATTACAACCCCATTGATATTGATCGTTGATGATAACCCGAAAAATCTTCAGATCCTGGGAAATTATTTACGAAATGAAGGATTCAAGATCGAATTTGCTTTAGATGGAAAATCAGCCCTGGATTGGATCGGACGTACTGAATTTGATCTTATTCTGCTCGATATAATGATGCCCGGAATGGATGGTTTCGAAGTATGCAAAATCCTTAAAAGCGATCCGGATAAACAAAAAATACCGGTAATATTTCTTACAGCCAAAGTCGATACAGAAAGCATCGTAAATGGGTTTGATCTGGGGGCTGTTGACTACGTTATAAAACCATTCAACCAGAAAGAGCTGATTGCCAGGGTTAAAACCCAGATAGAAATTAAAAGGGGCAGGGACGAAATAGCGGGGAACCTGAAAGAGATTGAATATAAAAACAAACTTATAAAGTACAGTATTCAGTATGCTCATACAATACAAGCTGCAGTTTTGAAGGCTTCTGTTAACGGATCAGATTTTTTCCCTGAACAGTTTTGTCTTATTCTGCCAAAGGATATTGTCAGTGGCGACTTCTATTGGTCTCACAAAATCAATGACAAGGTTCTGGTTGGTGTTTTTGATTGCACCGGCCATGGGATTCCCGGCGCATTCATGAGTATGCTTGGAGTCACCCTGTTAAATGAAACGGTAATAAGGGAGAAAATTACAGAGCCTCATTTAATATTAAACCGGTTAAGGGAAAAAATCATTGAGGCACTAGGTCAAAAAGGCGTAATATCAGAGGTAAAAGATGGTATGGATGGTTCAATAATCAGTTATGATATCAAAAGTAAAACATTGGTTTATTCAGGAGCATTTAATCCCATGTATCTTATTCGAGACAACAAACTCATTGAATTCAAGGGAGACAGAATGACATTATCATACCAGGATAATATTTTGGATTTTTCACATCAGGAAATAAAAACTGAGCCAAATGATCTTGTTTATCTTTTTACTGATGGATTTGTGGATCAGTTTGGCGGACAGGAAGAGAAAAAATTCCTCCGGGATCAATTCAGACAAGTCCTGTTAAAGATTCATAAGAATCCTTTAGCAGTTCAAAAAGAAATGCTCCTGGATACTTATAATTTCTGGAAAGGTAATGGAGAGCAGGTTGATGACATAACTGTTGTAGGGCTGAAACTTTAATCTGGATTGCGGAATGTGGATTGCGGAATGCGGAATAAATCCGAAATCTCAAATCCGAAATCCGAAATCCAACTGATTAGTTACCAAATATTTTACAACCTAAAACAGGAAATAAAGAAGTAAATGAAAAATAAGAATCTATTAAAAATCCTATTTGTTGAAGACCTCCCTTCAGATTCTGAGCTGGCTGTTCTGGAACTCCGGAAGGAAGGACTTCTGTTTGAACATAAGAGGGTCGATACCAGGGGAGAATTCATTAACGCTCTTAATGAATTCAGACCTGATATTGTCATTTCCGATTATATGATGCCCTCCTATAATGGAATGCTGGCACTAATAGATGCCAGGGAGTTTGATCCATCAGTACCGTTTATCCTGTGTACAGGCTCGATGAATGAGGAAACAGCAGTTGAATGCATAAAAGCCGGTGCAAACGATTATGTTATCAAAGAGCATCTTACCAGATTGCCTTTTGCAGTAATAGAGGCTATTGAACAACATAGGATACTGATTGAAAAGAGAGCTGCCGAATTGTTATTAAAAGAGAGTGAAGAACGGTTTCGTATCCTGTATAATGATGCGGTCGTTGGGCTGTACAGAACAAATTTGCAGGGAGAAATATTCCTGGCAAACAAGACATTGGTTAAGATGCTTGGTTTTAAATCCTTTGAAGAACTTGCTGCAAGAAATCTTAAAGAAACAGGATATGGTCCCAAATATCAGCGTCAGGAATTTATTGATCAAATAGAAAAATCAGGAGAGGTTAAAGACCTTGAAGCTATCTGGATTTGTCGCGATGGTGAAGAGATTTTCATCAGGGAAAGTGCAAAAGCCATTTATGATTCTGATGGAAAAATTCTATATTATGATGGTACGGTGCAAAATATAACGGAACAAAAGAAGGCAGCGGAAGCTTTAAATAAGATTCAGCATTTGTTTGAGACTCTTGCCCGGGTTTCCCCGGTCGGGATTTTCAGAACCAATCCTGAAGGTAATACTACCTATGTAAATCCTAAATATTCAGATTTGACCGGCCTATCGGTTGAAGCTGCATTAGGAGAAGGGTGGCTCAATGCTGTGCATCCGGATGACGTGGAAAAGCTGGAAGAAAGCTGGTTATCAGATAGTCAATCCCGGAAAATATCCAGCTCTGAATACCGTTTTCTAAGACCCGATGGGAGTATTGTCTGGGTTATGGGAAATGCAGTACCTGAATGGATTAACAATGAAATTGTCGGTTATATAGGTACCATTACTGACATCACCGAATTTAAGTGTGCGGAAGATAAACTGAAAAGTTCAGAAGAAAGGTTCAAAATATTATTTGATTATGCACCTGATGCATATTATCTAAGCGACCTTAAAGGAAATTTTATTGACGGCAATATTGCTGCTGAAAAATTGTTAGGCTACTCTAAAAATGAGTTAATCGGAAAGAGTTTCCTGAAATTAAAAATCCTGTCCCTTAATCAATCTCTCAGAGCAGCAAAACTTTTGGTCAGGAATACATTAGGGCATGGTACCGGCCCCGATGAGTTTGAAATAAGCCGGAAAGACGGATCTAAAGTTGCCGTTGAAATTATTACTCACCCGATTAAAATAAAAGGTCAGACTCTTGTACTGGGTATAGCAAGAGACATAACCGAGCGCAAACTGGCGGAGGAGGCATTACGGGAAAGTGAAGAAAAGTTCAAAGCTATATACCAAAGCTCAAATGATGCTATTATGCTTTTAAATGAAAATGGTTTCTTTGATTGCAATGAGCAGGCTTTGAAAATATTTAAAGTAAATACAAAAGAAGAATTTGTGAAATTTAGCCCTTCAGAACTCTCTCCCCCTGTTCAATCCGATGGTAAAAACTCTTTCGAAGCAGTACAGGAAAATATAAGTATTGCATACAGGGAAGGATATAATCGTTTTGATTGGATTCATCGCCGGGTTGATGGTGAAGATTTTTATGCCGAAGTGCTTTTATCCGCTTTTGACCTCAAAGGAGAACGTGTCCTCCAGGCTACAGTCAGAGACATCACAGAACGCAAACGGGCGGCAGAGGGGTTAAAAGATAGTGAAGAAAAATACCATAGAATCTTTGAAAATATACAGGATACCTACTATGAGTCATTATTGGATGGAACAATCCTTGAAGTCAGTCCTTCCATCGAAGTCATTTCACATGGACAATATCATCGTGAAGATATCATCGGAAAATCTTTATACGAATTTTATATCAATTCGGAAGAAAGACAATTACTTCTTTCAACTTTGAAAGAGAAAGGCATGGTAAGTGATTTTGAAATCACCCTCAAAAATAAAGATGGTTCATTGATACCGTGTTCAATTTCTGCAAAGATCAATTCCGATGCCGGGGGACGACCGGAAAAAATCATTGGCAGCATGCATGATATAACTGACCGAAAGAGAGCTGAAAAGGAATTGAAGCATAATCTTGCCTTCCGTGAATCTCTCCTCAAAACTATTCCATTCGGAATGGATATCGTTGACGAAACAGGAACTGTTTTATACCAGAATGATATTTTCAACATACTTTTCGAAAAGGAAGGTATCGGGAAAAAATGCTGGGAGTTATATCGTGATGATCAAAGACAATGCATGGACTGTCCTTTGATAAAAGGTATAATTGTTGGTGAAACAGAGGTATACGAATCACATGGAGTCCTGGGTAACAGAATATTTGAAATCATTCATACCGGAATGATGTACCGGGGCAAAAAAGCCATGCTGGAGATATTCCAGGACATAACCGACAGGAAGAAAAATGAAAAGGAACTTATAGATGCAAAAGATAAAGCCGAAGAGAGCGACAGACTTAAAACAGCATTCCTTCATAATATCTCTCACGAAATAAGGACTCCAATGAATGCAATTGTAGGTTTCTCTGCCCTGCTCGGAGAACCGGCGCTGGATGCAGAAACCCAGCAGTCTTATATTGAGACTATTATGCAGAGCAGTAATCATCTTCTTTCAATTATCACCGATATTATCGATATTTCAAATATCGAAGCTAACATTGTCAAAATTGCCAGAACCGGAATAAATGTAAATTTTACACTTAATTCAATATGTAATCAGTTTTCGATTAAAGCCGGGGAGAAAAAAATAAAACTAATTTGTGAAACCGGACTCACTGATTCCGGGGCCTTGATTATTACCGACAACACTAAATTGACGCAGATTCTTACAAACCTTTTAAGCAATGCTATTAAATTCACAGATGAAGGTACTGTAAAGTTATCATGCAGGATAATAGCCAATTTTCTGGAATTCAGTGTTTCTGATACAGGTATCGGAATACCTGCGGAGTACCATGCAAAAATTTTTGATCGTTTTTATCAGGTACAAAACGCAGTCTCAAGACTTTATGAAGGAACAGGACTCGGGTTGGCAATATCGAAAGCCTATGTGGATCTTATGGGCGGGAAGATTTGGCTTTCATCAAAACCCGGAAAAGGAACAACTTTCTGTTTTACAATACCGTATGAAAGACAAACTGTTGTGCCTGAACCGGTTATTGAGAAACATGTCAATGAGGGTTTTGTTTTCGCTGAAAAGAAGACAATTCTTGTTGCNNAACATATTAAGGGCTTTTAATGGAAAAGAAGCGGTCGAAATAGCGCTTGCGGAAAAGGATATTGATCTTATTCTTATGGACATTAAAATGCCTGAGATGGATGGCTACACGGCTGTAAAACTTATACGCGAAGCAAATATTAAAACTCCGATTATTGTCCAGACAGCTTATGCTGATGACAAGGAAAAGGTAATTGAATGTGGCTGCAATGGGCATATATCCAAGCCATTTGATAAAAAGACCCTTCTGAAAGTAATCAGTGAATGTATAGGACGGACCTCTCCAACGATTTTGTGAAAAGACACGGAGGGAAAATTGGGGTGTGAGTGAAATAGGGGAGAGAGTGATTTAAATCTACCTTGCCAATATTTACCTGTCAGGCAAATAATACAAGTATTTGATGGATATTATGAAAAAATGTAACTTTTTATATAAAATCATCGTTTAAACACATAAATATTGTGAATAATTTTCTTTAAAGAACAATACTTTGTACAAAAATCAGGAAATAATATCACCTACAAAAAACACTCCAGAGGTAAGTCTTGACCCAAATGGTACTATCAAATTTTCAGGTCGGCTAATTCCTGAAAATGCTGAGGCATTCTTTAACCCCATTGAGGAATGGATTATTGAATATTTCCGTAATCCAGCTGAAATTACATATGTTGAAATCAGTCTTGAATATATGAACAGTGCCGGTACTAAGTACTTGCTTTATCTGATTCAGAAAATTTCACGTATTCAGCTCCTCAATAATAATAGGTTCATAATNNAAAATTAATTTTGTTTTCAGATCCTACCAAATCTTAACTTTAAGACTATCAGGAACCCATAAGGCATCACCCTGTTTTACTCCGAATGCCTGGTAGAATTCGGGCATATTTGCTAATGGTCCGTTGACACGGAACTTAGCAGGTGAATGTTCGTTGCTTTTCACCTGGCTGGCCACAGTTTCGGGGCGTTCATTCACCATCCAGGCGAGGGCATACCCCAGAAAGTATCTTTGTGCAGGATTTAAACCTGCAATTATTACATTATTTTTAAACTGATCAGTTAATTTGAAAGCCTCGTAAGCCATAATTATTCCACCGAGGTCTGCAATGTTCTCACCCTGTGTCAGTTCGCCATTAATATGCAAACTGTCAACTGCAACATAATTATTGAATTGTTTAACGATCATTTTCGTTTTAGTATAGAACCTGATGCTGTCTTCAGTTGTCCACCAGTTCTGAAGATTACCAAGTGCATTATACTTACAACCCTGATCGTCGAAGCCATGAGTAATTTCATGCCCGAAAGTAGCTCCGATAATTGAATAGAGAAGGGCGTCGTCAGCCATTTTTCCTTCATAGCCAGGAACAATAATATTACATCCCGGAATGCATATCTCATTGTTGGAAGGATTATAATACGCGTTGTAAGTTTGAGGTTCCATTCCCCATTCCGAACGGTCAACTGGCTTGCCATATTTTGAAATCATAAAATTGACTTCCCATTTATTGGCATTCATTACATTTTTTACAAATGAAATACGGTCGATCTGCATAGTGCTGAGATCCTTCCATTTATCGGGATAACCGACTTTCATGATGACCGTATTAAGCTTATTCAACGCCTTTTCTTTTGTGACACTGCTCATCCAGTCAAGTCCTTTTATGCGTTCCGCAAAAATTGTTTTAATGACATTCCCGATTTCGATCAATTTATCTTTTGTTCCCTTTGGCAAATATTCTTCAACATAAACCTGACCAATGAGTTCACCAAGTGAACCATCTGTTTGCTGGACAACACGTTTCCATCTTGGCTTGGGTTCTTTGACTCCCCGTAGGGTTGCAGAATAAAAGTTAAAAGATTCAAGGTAGGTCTTGTCATCCATGTAACCCGACAGACTCCTCACAAGATGATATTTAAGATAATTCTTCCAGTCAGTTATTGAATATGATTTGAGATAGCCATTGACAGCTGTTAAAAACTCAGGTTGCCCAACGATTACACTGTCCACATTATGAAGTCCAATGCCATCCATGAAAATTTTCCAGTCGATATTCGGAGTTGATTGAGCAAGTTGTTTAATAGTCAACTTGTGGTAATTCGCCCATGGATCG
>PMEC01000141.1 GCA_003155705.1 Bacteroidales bacterium | reverse complement strand
CGACCACTCTGCCATTTCTCCGCCGCAAAGATAATATTAATTTGATTTTTAAAAACTAATCTTTTTCCGCTAATGATTATTATTAACCGGTGCATGCCTCTCTTGTCCTTAAGAGAGGGAACGTCATGGCGGAAGCCATGACAAGGGTGAGTTCATGAAGATAAATAGAAGGAAGAAGGGTGAATTCGTAAAGGAAATGAGAAAGGAAAAGGATGAGTTCATGTATGTTAAAATATATTTTAAAGGAAAAACCATGAATAAAGAGTGAAAGAAGAGAACCTTATAACAGTATGTATCACTATATCAGTGTTTTATAAAAATTATTAACAGGATATAAACAAAATCATCATCAATTTAACCTGAGATTGAAGAATAGTGAGCAATTGCACTTATTTAAGGGAAAACTGTTTTTCGTCAAAAAAAAACGTAGTTTTGACCTAAAAGTGCCACTATTTGCGGAAAAACGAAAAAAAAAATTTGCACATGAATTAAAAAAAAATAAATTTGTATTCGATTAGTACGAATTCGTTTAACTCTAAAATTTTTTCACTATGACAAAAAAAGAATTGGTAAATGCAATTGCAACAGATTCAGGTCTTTCAATTAAAGATGCAGGTAAAGCTTTGAACGCATTCGTTGGAGCTTTTGGAAAAGCTATGAAAAAAGGTCAGAGAATCCAGCTTCCAAGCATGGGTACCTTTAAAGTTGACAAAAGAAGTGCAAGAGTTGTTCGCAACCCACGTACTGGTGCTAAACTAAACGTTCCCGCTAAGAAAGTTGTTAAATTCAAAGCAGCTCCAGCTCTGAATAAAGGTCTTTAATCTTCTCAAAATGAGATTGCTAAGGGGTGTTTACAGCACCCTTTTTTTGTTTTTATGATTTCTGAATTTAATTAAACACTTTTATTAATAGCCTCGCTCACTCCGAATTACAAACATTACTTATTCTCATTCCCGGGAAAATGAGAAGTTAAAAAGTGATTCAACCTGAAAACTGCAAAGAATGAGTCCAAATTATGTGATAGATAGTTATTAAAAGAATTTTTACTTAAAAACCGTATGTTAAAAATTGTCAATATTTTTTTACTATTTTTGAATGTTTTATCCTGATCCAATCCGAAGATTATGAATTGTATCATTGTAGATGACGATAAACTAAGTTGCAAACTACTGGAGGGCTATGTTGGCAAGTCATCTTCATTAAACCTGCTGGGCATATTCAATGATTCTGTTTCAGCAAGGAATGAACTTTCAAAACGTAAGGATATTGACCTTATCTTTCTTGATGTCGAAATGCCTGAAATGGATGGTTTTGATTTCATCGGGAGTCTTGAATTTCCTCCTAATATTATAATTGTTTCCTCTGCAGAAGAATATGCCCTGAAAGCATTTGATTTTAACGTTGTGGATTATCTGTTAAAACCTATACCCTATGCACGATTCTGCAAAGCTATTGATAAAACTATAAGATATTTTACTCGCAAAGAGACAATCAACTCCGGAGATCAGGAGATTTTTATTAAAAAGGGATCTTCCCTGGTTAAGCTGAAACTTAAAGATATTATTTATGTCGAGGCCCTGGAAAATTATGTCACAGTCAACACGGCAGAAGAAAAGTATACAATACATTTCACAATGAAAGCCATTGAAAATCAGCTTCCATCTACTCTCTTTACACGTGTCCACAGATCGTTCATTATAAATAAAAGCATGATTCAGGCAATAAAGGAGAATACACTCGACCTGGTCGTGGGAAAAACTCTTAAGAGCATCCCTGTTGGCAAATCTTTCAGAGACACACTTCTGAATGATATCAATGTGATGGCCCGATAATACCTTTTCTTCTATATGCTTACCAACCGTCAGCTATTCCTTAATTATATCGGACAGACTTCGCCTGCACCTCTTATGCTTGAGATCGTTAGAGCTGAAGGAGTTTATCTGTTTGGTCCTGCAGGTGAAAAATACCTCGATCTTATTTCAGGGGTTTCTGTCAGTAATACAGGCCACCGGCATCCAAAAGTAGTGAAGGCGATTAAAGAGCAGGTTGATTCATATTTGCATCTGATGGTATATGGAGAATTGATACAATCTCCACAGGTGAAATATGCTGAACAACTGATAAAGATTCTACCAGCGCCTCTCAGCAATTGTTTTTTTGTAAACTCAGGCAGCGAAGCAATAGAAGGTGCTCTTAAGCTGGCTAAAAGATTCACAGGAAGAAGCCGCATAATATCTTTCACCAATTCATACCATGGAAGCACGCATGGAGCACTGTCAATTCAGGGTAGTGAAATTTATAAAAACTCTTACCGTCCTCTTTTGCCTGACACATTTCAGATTGGATTTAATGATTTTGATGCGGTTAATCTTATAGATGAAAATACCGCATGCGTCATAACAGAACCCGTTCAGGCTGAAGCAGGAGTTATCTGGCCGGAAAACAGTTTTCTGGACCAGCTCAGACAACGATGTAATGATAAAGGCGCTCTCCTGATCTTCGATGAAGTTCAGACCGGCTTCGGAAGGATTGGCAGTATGTTCGCAACAGAAAAATTCAAGGTTATTCCGGATATTATTGTCCTGGCAAAAGCTTTGGGTGGGGGCATGCCTCTCGGTGCATTCATCTCATCTAAAGAGATTATGTCAGTTCTTACCACCAATCCTAAATTGGGGCATATAACAACATTTGGCGGGCACCCAGTTTGTTGTGCAGCAGGTCTTGCTTCGCTGGAAGTCATTAATGAAGAGAATCTTGTTGCTGAGAGCATGAGAAAATCAGATCTTTTAAAAAGAAACCTTGTTCATCCGGCAATCAGGGAGGTAAGAGGAGAAGGGTTATTGTTAGCTGTCAGACTCCCGGATAATGAGTCCGTTAATTATGCTGTAGCTCATGCTCCGGATTATGGTCTGATTCTTGATTATTTCCTTTTTTGTGGCGATTCATTCAGGATAGCTCCTCCTCTTACAATAAATGATGATGAGATATTGTGGGCTTGCCATCAGTTGAACAAACTTCTTGATGATGTAATGAATAAAAAATGAAAAATGAAGCGTATCTTTCTAATAATCACTCTGCTTATATTCCTGATATGTAACAGTATCAACAGTCAGACAAATCCCACCGGGATAACAAGAGATCTTGAAGGCATGTTCAGCCGTATCAGGGAAAATCTGAACCGGAAAGAAAAACTCTCTATTAACGACTCAATAAGACTGATCATTGAAGGTTATGCTGCCTCCGATACAGTTTTTAAACACAGGTTTTCGAACCTTCGGTTCCTTGGCCAGATAACTTCTCCCGACAGTCTGGTCAAGATCATCACATGGAATCTCATCCTAGAGGATGGTGGAAACAGGTACTTCTGTTATATTATCAGGAGGCCTTTTCGGGACAGTAAAAACAAGATTTATAAATTGACAGGAACCTATAATGAAGCGACGATAAGATCAGATACAATATATTCAGAATCAAATTGGTACGGTGCTCTCTATTATGATCTCAGGCCTTTTGTGACAGCCAATGAAACTAGCTATGTGCTATTAGGCTTGGATTACGGCAATTCATTTATTACGAGGAAGTTAATAGATGTATTAAATTTTGGTTCCGGGAATAGCCTTGTTTTTGGGAAGAAATGCTTTTCAGATGGGAAACAACTCCAGCCCAGAGTCGTTTTCGAGTATGCATCAACTGCAGTTATGTCATTAAAATTTGTAACAAATGTTACAATTGTCTTTGACCATCTTTCTCCTTCCTCACCCGATCTCAAAGAAAACCGGCAATTTTACGGACCAGATTTTACCTTTGACAGCTATACTCTGGAAAATGGTTTATGGAGATTGAAATCAAATATTGATGTACGGAACAAGTAGAAAGAAGTTTGGAGTGAACTAGAGTTTGGAGTGAACTAGAGATGCAGTACTTAGAGAATTAATGAAACTCCAGGCACTCCAGTCACTCTAGTCACTCTAGGCACTTTTAAAAGTATTAATTATATTTACAATCTTATAACCTTTCATGGCAAAGCCTGTAAAGACATATCTTTTCTGTTACGACGATCACAGGAATTTTTCGGAAGACGTTAAGAAACGTTTTTCTGATCCGTCAAAGTATATGGTATTGACTTTTCATAACATGGATGATTTTTTAAATCAGCTTGTCAAAGAGAAAGAACACGATTTTTGTAAAGTTGCGGTACTGGGCCTTCAGGATACCAAAGAAAATTTTGATATTATCGATCATCTTATCGTTGAAATAAAAAAAACAGACAGAAGCACTGGTATTATTCTATTAGGTTCACCCGATAAAATGGATGAAATTAAAAAAGCAATCAGAACTAATATTGATTCTTACATTCCTCGTAATGCCAATCTGGTATTGAGAATTCATAATACTGTAAAAAAACTTATGAGTGAACATAGTTTATTGATTTACAGGAAGAGAAGAAATTTTTCATTTTATTTTCTTTTAATAAGCATTGCTGTTGCAATCCTTCTGGTCATCATAGCGTTATTTAAACTGCCGATATACTTCTGAGGTATATTAAAGTTTAAATGTTGAAATGTTTAAATGTTGAAATGTTGAGTCCACTCCGAAAAGTCGAAAAACCACAATTGCCACTAAGTCACAAAGACACAAAGGTTCGCAAAGATATTATTTTCAACGATTTAGCCTTAGTGCAACTTCGTGCCTTAGTGCCTTCGTGGCAAAAGGAATACTTTTCAGAGCAGCTTCAAATGTTTAAATGTTGAAATGTTTAAATGTTGAAATGTTTAAATGTTGAAATGTTTAAATGTTTAAATATTGTGACTTCAACTCTTCAACTCTTCAACTCTTCAACTTTTCAAC
>PMEC01000254.1 GCA_003155705.1 Bacteroidales bacterium | reverse complement strand
GAGCAATACCCATAAAATTCACTTTACAAAAGACAAGACTCCTGTTGTATTAATAAATTATATAGCTTTTTCTGATAAATACAAAGCCTTTGAATTTGAAAAATACTTAAAAAGTGGTTCTGGAATAGCTTTCAGAAAACGACATCTTATTTAATTACATATGCTTAGCATGGTGTCTGCTTTTTATTTAGGGCCGAACGTAAAGAATTTGCCCGGTGGGCAAATTTAGTGAGGAGCCANNTCACTTAATCAAAGCAATAGCTTATTGGGAGCGAAAACAAATTAAGGATATTATTCATGAAGCCATCGCAACTTATCTAAACTCAATAGATGCAAAAGAACTTGAAAAAGCTATTATTCAGTTCGAAGAGGACCACTGAATAATTAATTCCTCAGATTGGCCTACGCCAATAAAATATCAGCAGGAATCCTTAATCCTTTATATAAGGACTTTATCATGCCCAGTGTTAATTTTCTCTTTCCATTTAAAATCTCACTCACCCGACTTTGACTGCCTATATATTGTACCATATCCGCTTTTGTCATACCCATTTGTTCCATACGAAATTTAATAGCATCAACTGGGTCCGGCGGAGCAATTGGATAATGTTTCATCTCATATGATTCGACTAAAGTTACAAGCAAATCCAATTCATCTCCTTGTGGGGTATCCTTTTTTGCTCCCCATAATACCTCTATTCTATGAATCGAGGTATTGTAATCCTCCTCTGTTTTAATTGGTCTAATTTCCATAATCAAATCGTTTTAGGGTCCTTCATCATATAATGCCGTCAAATTTGCGTTTTGTGAGATTACCAAATTGTATTTTTATAATGCTTCTTAATATTTCTGTCCTTACTGATCAGCTTAGAATTATTAATTAAGGCATCCGCAACAATAATCCTATCAAACGGGTCACGGGTAAACGATAAATGTATTGCCTGTCTTACAATGCTTTCAAAGTTATTATCGCTATATATTAATCCTATTTCATCAATTAATGTATCTATGATAAGGTCCGGTTCAAATTCTACCCTTTTGATTTCAAACAAATATTGGATTTCCAATTTTACAATATGTGAAATACAAACCTGTTCTGTATTTATCAATTTTAATACTTTTGGGTTAAAAAGGTCAAGCTGACCAGAATATAACCAAATTACCGCATGTGTATCTAAAAAAATCATGCTTTCCACTCCCTCTCCCAATCGTTGTATATTATTTCATCAGGCTTACAGTTCATGACTTCCCTTTTTTTAAGGTTATCAAGCTTTAATTTTGGTTGCTCAATAATAATTTTCAAGATCTTGTTTTTTCTTTTTATTTCAACAGGTTTCCCTGTTAAAATCACCTGGTCTAAAAGATTGTATAAATTCTGCCTTAATTTTGATGGTGTTATCATATTATTATGTTTTTTACAAAGATACAATAAACGTACGTAATAAACAAATATAAACGTACGTTAATTTAGTTTATAATTGAAATTATACTGTTATCACGTAGTCCCACACATCATCAGTGTAAATGTCAACTGACTTTGGTGTGTGGTGACTTATATCTATACCAACTTCTTTCATTACCTCAATGTCTTTCCCATTAATTTTATTAGCAGGATTAGTTCCAGCCGAACAGACAATTATATTTTTATCAAAAGATTCCAAAAATCCGTGTGCCATTTGGCTTCGGCAACTGTTTCCTGTACATAGAATTAAAACTTTCATGTTAAGCTTTCTTAATATATTTCGGATAAACCCGAAATGTTTAGTTAAATTTTTTACTTTTTAAAAAATTTGGCAAACAATAGTTTTGCTTCTTTCCAATTTTCAGGATTGATACAGTATCTTATGTATGGGGGATTTATTTCGCCCTGAATCAATCCTGCATTTTTAAGTTCTTTCAAATGCTCCGACAAAGTAGAACGTGCGATAGGCAGAATTTCAGCCATATCACCACTATAGCAGGCTTTGTTAAGATTGTTTGACAAATAATCAAGAATGAAAACACGGATCGGATTTGATAATGCTTTCCCGTAACGTGCTATTTTTTCCTGATTATCTGTAATTGGTTTCCCTTTGTCCGTCATTATGGTTTTCATTTCGGATTATTCCGAAACAAAATTATATAATTTTTAATTTGATTGAGCAAATTGTGGGAGAAATATTTGATATTTTTAAATTTTATAAGAATTAAAATATGATAAGAACTAAAAGTACAAATACCGCTTTTCATTGTGTTTTAACAAATGACAAGTTAAAATTGGATTCAGATGCTCCGATTTTCAAAGGTGGACCTGGAAACGGATTTAGACCACATGAGTTATTGGAAGCAGCATTGGCTTCATGCATCAGAATAAACGCTGCTTCCCGACAATCAGGGTATGTTGTGCAGCCTTTATTTTATTTTGACCTGGGATTGAAAGAGTACTAATCATTATAGATAGATTTCAATATATTTATTATGTCTACTAAATGACATTTGGTTGAGCTATTCAAAAAAGTTAAAAAGAATCTGGTTCTATGACTCTGATTATGCATGTTCCGAAATTAGTATTCAATTTATTGAAGGTCAATAATAAAATCAGGAATATGTACTTACATAATTCTATAACAATGAATTAACAACCCTTAAAATTATGAACAGACAATTTATCAGGCTTCTTTCAAAAAATCAAATTTACTTATTATTTCTCTGGGTGATATTCCTCTGTCAGGGGACCTGTTTGTTTTCCCAGATTGCAGAAAGACCATTATATCTGAATCCGCAACAACCTGTAGAAAAACGGGTTCGCGATCTTATTTCTCGTCTTTCTGTCGAAGAAAAGGCAATCCTACTGGATCATAATGCTCCTGATCTCGAAAGATTGAATATCAAATCTGATAAATGGAATCAATGTCTTCATGGCGTTGTTTGGACAAGGCCAACTACTATGTTTCCAATTCCAACTGCAATGGGCGCTACATGGGATCCAGTCCTAGTTAATAAGGTCTCCACTGTTATTTCAGATGAAGCAAGGGCCATATACAATGGTTGGCATACTGATCCGAATTTTGAAGGTGAAAAAAAAGGATTGATTTATCGTGCACCTGTTATAAATATAAGCAGAAACCCATATTGGGGTCGTATAAATGAAATATACAGTGAAGATCCATTTCTTTGTGGACGCCTCGGTGTTGCATATATTAAAGGCCTTCAGGGTAATGATCCAAAGTACCTGAAACTTGTTTCCACGCTGAAGCATTTTGCTGTAAATAATGTTGAAAAGGAGAGGCAAAAATTAAGCGCAACAGTTAGTGAACGGATGCTGTTTGAGTACTGGTTGCCTCATTTCCGTGATTGCATTGTTGAAGGTCAGGCTCAATCAGTTATGGCTTCATATAATGCAATAAATGGAGTTCCGGATAATATGAATAAATATTTACTGACTGATATTCTTAAGAAACAATGGGGATTTGAAGGATTTGTCGTCTCCGATCTGGGAGGTGTTAAAAGTATGGTTCAGGGCCATGAAGCCGGGAAAATGACTTTTGAGGATGCTGTTGCTCAGTCTTTAATCGCTGGATGTGACTTTTCAGACGCAGAATTCAGACAGTATATCCCAAAGGCAGTTCAGATGGGGATTCTCCCCATGGAACGTTTGGATGATGCTGTTTATCGAGTTATGCGCGATCGGTTTCGGCTGGGTGAATTTGATCCGTTTGAGATGGTTCCATACAGCAAAATTTCATTTAGCGAAGTCTGCAGTCCTGAACACAGAGAACTTTCCCTCCAGGTTGCTCAAAAATCGATTGTTCTGTTAAAAAATAAAGACAAAATCCTTCCTCTGGATAAAAACAAGATCAAGACTATTGCCATAATTGGCCCTCATGCTGATATTTTTACGGCTGGAGGATATAGCGGGAAAGCAATTAATCCAATTACTCCCTTGCAGGGAATAAAGAACCGGGCTGCAACTGGAACTGAGATTTTGTACGCTGCGGGAGGTGAAATCTCACCGGGAAGACCATCGGATGCACCTTTTAATAGAGATGAAGAGTTAAAGAAAGCAATTGAAATAGCTAAAAAAGCAGATGTGGTGATTTTATATGTAGGTACAACTCTCTCTATTGAATCTGAAGGGCGCGATCGGACAACCCTTGCACTTCCGGGCAACCAGGAAGAACTTGTTGAGGCTGTCAGGGCAGTAAATCCTAAAACAATCGTTGTTGAGATGAATGCCGGACCACTGGCTATATCATGGATTAAAGAGAATGTACCGGCGATTGTTGAAGCATGGTGGGTTGGCGAAGAAGGGGGTAATGCCATTGCTGACGTTTTATTCGGAAATATAAATCCTGGTGGGAAAATGCCTTTGACAGTGTATGAATCTGATAAACAAGTGCCTCCACAGGATGAGTATGATATTACCAAAGGATTTACATATATGTATATTAACGGTAACCCGCTTTTTCCGTTTGGTCACGGTCTTAGCTATACTGAATTCAAATACTCAGATATGGTGATTTCCTCTAAAGAGATAAATGCTGATGGACAGATTACAATAAGTGTTAATGTCAAAAACATTGGATCGAGAGAAGGTGACGAGGTTGTGCAACTTTATATTCACGATATTGAATGCAGTGTAAAACGACCTGCGAAAGAACTTCGGGGATTTGAAAGAATCAGTCTGAAACCAGGTGAAACCAAAACAGTTACAATCACAGTTCCCGGTGGAAAACTATCATTTTATGATGAAAAATCTCATCATTTTATTGTTGAACCCGGTGCATATGATGTATTTGTAGGAAGTTCATCGGAGGATATTCGAATTAAAGGAAAATTTGATGTTAAAAATTAATGAAACTTCTCAAAGATCTTCAGATTATAAATATTTTTATTTGGATAAGACAATTTAAATGAATTAATAAATTGGTATTAACCCCAGAGCAAGCTCTGGACTCTAATTCCGCTGCAAGCAGCGGGGAATTTAACCAAAAAGAGATTAAATAATGGTACCNNATATATTCAAAATCAGAGCTTCCGTTTATAGTAAAATGAAGTGGCTTGCCCGCAACTGGTTTAAGGCTTTTGAGCAGTTTTTCAGAAGTTGTTGACAGCAACACGTTCTCCTTCTGTCCTTTCATACTGACATAAGCCATTAATATCGGTCCATACTCTAAAGCATAGCGCTCATGTTTCGGGTCGCGCTCAGCTCCTTCATATCTGGTCATTCTGAACTCCATAGGAAGTGTAAAAGAAATAACATCTCCATTTTTCCATTGCCTGTCCAGGGTTGAATATGTTCCTGGGTTACCACTAACAACCTTGTTACCATTCACCATGATAGACATTTTTTGTGCCGCCCAGGAAGGAATACGAATCCTGATCCGAGAATTTAAAGGTTTATCAACATTTATAGTAATTTGCACTTTTTGGTCGTAAGGGAACTGGGTAACCATTTTAAGAGAGATTGAGCCGGTCTGGGTTGCAGCCTTAATAGTTGATGGAGCATATAAATCAACATATACTCCATCGCCGGCGACTGAGTAAATAAATTCCGGGAGAGCACCCATCATTCTTGTCCCCTGCCCTTCACAGCATGTGCTCATACTGAATGGCTGGCGGTTGTTTAAATCTTTATGATCAGCAAGCACAGCATGATAGCGGATACCTTTGTCCCCTACCTGGTTGGCAATTAAAATATTGTATATGGATTTCTCTATTTCAGTAACATACTTTTCTTCTTCCGGGTTGAGCAGATGCAACCGCTGATTCAGGTAAGCCCAGAAAACGCTACCACACAGCTCGCCTGTTTCGCGGTGCAGAAAATATGATTTTGGAGGGTAGAGATCAGTCCCCTCACATATTGCAATGGACCCTCCAACATGTTCCCAGTTGTCGTGATATAAATCCCAGCCTCCCAATGCGGCGTCAAGATACTTTTTGGCTCCTGTTGCACGATACAGATCCAGGTAAGGTTCAATTGCCGTAATGAGATAATTATGTGGTCTGTCGTAAGGATATAGCCAGATCGCTTTCGGGTCTCTGTTAGCTAACTCATCAATCCAATAATTTTCCTGGAAATATTCCTGAACAACCTGAATATCTTTGGGTTTTCCCACTGGAGTAAAATATGTTCTTGTACTGGGAATAATTCCCTGGGAGCCCTGCCCTGCCCGCCTGAGTAATTCAGGAAGGTAGCATGAAGTATTAAACCAGTCATAGAAACCCCGAAGCAATGAAAACGCTTTTTTGTTACCTGCATAACCGGCTTCAATAAGTCCATGCGTAACCCACGACCTTGTATAGGCTCCATATTCACCGGCAAAAATCTTATTTTTCGGATATGCCATAATATATCCATCGGGCTCTTTGCATTCGTCAATTACATCTACGATCTGATCCATCCTTTTTCTAAGCTCCGTATTTTCTAACCATCTCAAAGTATTACCGGCGCCCATAAGGAAACGACCCGCTTCCTGTCCTGGTAAATCGACAAACCAGAAATTATTCAACCTGTCCTCCAATGGCTGTACAGGCTTACCTGCCTTCACATAGAAATTTCTTACCAGTTCATTCAGTGTGAAAGATGACAAAAGGTAATTTATATTATTCTCCATCGTTTTCCTGAAAAGACCATCGCTTATCATCACATCCCGGACTGGAGTCTGAGCTTTGTAAGCTACCGGATTCCATTTTTCCACAGGAATAATGTTACCAGGATTGTCAGTGACGACACCCTCTCCCTGAGGACGGGGAGGACGTGTCAGATTGGCCAATCCCGGATTTCCTGACTCCGAATCAGTTGCCGCACATCCTTCAGCAATGTCCTTCCCATCTGACATAACCATGATCTTAGTAAGAGCCAGACGTTGTTGCCTCAGATGGACTGCTGTAAGACGTACATATCTGCCATATACCTCCTTGCCGGAGAAAATGCAGACCTCATCGTAAGGATCGTTAAAATCTTCCCTTGTCTTGTTTTCATACATAACAGAGGTACTGAACCCAGGATCGTCTGACACTTCTATTTTAAACCGGGATGGGAAACCCTCAGATCTTACATAACCCCACGGAACTACCTTTGGTAAAAGCTTAATACCGTTAATTTTTTTCTTTTCTCCCAGATCCACCTGTATCCAACGGATCTCATCATCTTTTTTAGCCGTTTTTGACTCATAAGCAGGAATAAAATACCTTGCAACACGCTCTATTCCCATGCCAGCATCTTTACGCTCATCTGTAGAAATATATTTTATCTGGCCGCGGATTGGCATCCAATTAATTGTAATAGCTACCAGTATTACAAAAACGTGTCGTCTTGAACCAGATAAAAAATCATATAAGTGAGATTTATTCATGCGCATTATTGATTGCATCAAATTAATATATAATTATTTGGCATTTATTTGGCACCTCCGATGCTTTGTGTGTTATTATAATTTAACCCATAACCATAAGGAAACAGTGGGGCATAGTCAGCATCACCAAAGTTGATTGGTACCTGCTTTATTGAAGCCGGCCAGGTATGGGATAATTTTCCAGTAAAATTATAATCACCAAAAAGAACATCAGTAATACCCAAACCTTCCGTTCCTGGTAACCAGCAGGCTACTAAGGCATTCGCATCGCTGATTGCTTTATCCAGGATTAATGGTCTTCCGCTGATTAGCAGGACAACATAGGGAATACCCAGTTTCTTTACATTGTCAATGACTTTAAGATCTTCAGTCTTCAGCGTAAGTTCATGATTATCACCTTTTCCTTCTGCATAAGGAGTTTCGCCAATAACCACAACTGCGACACCGCATTTTACTTTAGAAGCGCCATCCTCTGAAAAAATGACATTATCCGGTCCTTTTGTATTTCTAATAGCTTCGAGAATTGTAGTGCCTTTCGTTATAGCTCCTTGATTTCCCTGCCAGGTTATAGTCCAGCCACCGCATTGCGTGCCAAGATCGTTTGATTTAGGACCCGCAACCAGGATCTTTCCCTTTGATTTTGAAAGAGGCAGCATTTCCTTTTTGTTCTTAAGCAGAACGAGAGATTCGCGTACAGCCTGACGTGCAATACTCCTGTGATAATCATTTCCAAGACTATCAGCCAGGGCCATAGTAGCATAAGGATTTTCAAACAATCCCATTTTGAATTTTATAGATAGTATCCTACTGACAGCATCATCAATCCTGCTCTGTGATACGGCCCCTTCCTTAACAAGCTCTTTTAAAAGTTTAATAAATTCCTGCGGTCTGTAAGCCTCCATGAACATATCGACACCTGCATTAACGCTAATCTTAATTGCTTCCTTGAAATCGGGGGCACACTGCTTTACAGCTTCCCAGTCGGAAACGACAAAACCATCGAACTTAAGTTCTCCTTTTAACACGTCTGTTATAAGAAACTTACTGGCATGACATTTTAGTCCGTTCCAGCTGTTATATGATGCCATAACGGAACCCACACCAGATTCTATAGCTTTGATATAACCGGGAAGGAAGATCTTCCTGAGAACATCTTCCGTAACTTCAGTATTACCCTGATCTTTCCCACCTGTTGTGCCTCCGTCACCAACGTAATGTTTTGCACAGGCAAGAATATGGTTCGGGGTTCCGAGCGATCCACCCTGATAACCTTTGACTGCTGCTCCGGCCATCATTGACTGAAGCTCAGGCGTTTCACCGAATCCTTCATATGTTCTGCCCCATCTTATATCGCGGGGTACGGCAATACATGGACTGAATGTCCAGTTTAACCCCGTGGCTCTTACCTCCATTGCTGTAATCTCAGCACATTTTCTCACCAGGAATGTATCGCGTGTACAGCCTAAACCTATATTGTGGGGAAAAATAGTGGTCCCGTACACATTATTATTTCCATGAACAGCATCAATCCCGTAAATCATCGGGATCTTCAGCCGCGTTGATAAAGAAGCTTTCTGCAAATCATTGTACATTTTTGTCCAGCCCTGCGGATTATTTTGATCAGGGATACTTCCACCGCCACTAAGTACAGATCCGAGAAATGAATATTGTAACAGGGAATCAATCTTCTTATTGCCCCGCTCCGATTGCATCATCTGCCCTATCTTTTCATCGAGGGTCATTTTCTTTATCAGGTTATCCACCCTTTGTGCAACAGGGGCTTTGGGATCCAGATAAACATTTGTATTACAGGATTCTAAGATTAAAACCAGCGCCAAAACGATGATCATAATTGAATTGCTGTTCTGAAAAAAAATGTTCTTTGTTCTCATAATTCTCTTATTTTAGATTTTCTATAAAAATAGTGCTAAAAGATTTCCAAAGCTTATTTTTTTATAACAGATTGTTATCCTCAGCAAAAATATTTTTAAAAGGAAGAGGGATGAAAATAAATTTTACATCCCCCTTATGTTTAAAGTCTTGCTTAGCGCCACCCCACTTCAACTATACCGCATCGGGTACTACATAAGGTTTGCGATAGACTCTTGTCAGCAGCTTGTCAGCTTCGGGGTCTTTCACAAATTTCTCTTTTACACCATCAAATGTGAGTTGGCGACCCATCCGGTATGAGATATTGGCAAGAGCGGGCAGACAAGCCGACATATAGCCTTCAAGAATATGGCAATGAAGGTCTTCATTCTTTCCTGAACGAATTGCATCAATAAAGTTGCCATAATGACCACCGCCTCCGGGAGGTGCCATTAAATCAGTTGGTTTTTCGCCAACGTTTGACCCTGCGAATGGTTGTCTTTCACGTTTCCGGAATGCTTTCCACTGACCTCCGTTTATCTCGACGTACCCCTCAGTCCCATAGAAGATATTACCAATACTGATCCCCAGGCTTCCTTCCTCATTAGTATAACGACCACGGGTCTCAAATTCGAGGATCTTTCCATCGCTGTATTTAAATATTGAGGTCTGTGTATTAGGAGTCTCCTGTTCACACTCTTTGGGATCTATGCCGAAAAGATTGCCCATTGAAGAGACAGTAACCGGATGTTCATTCTTATTAAGTCCCCAGCGGGCAATATCGAACTGGTGAGGACCCTGGTTGGCTGTATCACCACCACCTGTTAACCAGAACCAGTGCCAGTTGTAATGAGTATGTTTTTCATTATATGGTCTCCATTCACATGGCCCCAGCCAATAGTCATAATGAAGCGAGGCAGGCGGTTCACCGTCTTTTGCTATCCCGAAGGAATCACGAGCTTTATAACAATTTCCTTTTGCCATGAAGACATCGCCAATACCTCCGTCGTGAAGGAACTTAATCGCTTCCATCACTCCCGGAATGGACCGGTTTTGTAAACCGTTCTGAACACGGACATTATATTTTTTAGCGGCTTCAACCATTTTGCGCCCCTCAAAAATATTATGAGTCGCAGGTTTCTCAATGTAAACGTGTTTACCGGCCTGGCAGGCCCATATAGTTGCCAGTGCGTGCCAGAAATTTGGAATTGCACATGAAACTGCATCAATCTCCTTGTCTTCAAGGACCCGACGGATATCCCAAACTGTTGTCGGAGTTTCCCCCGTTCTGGTCTGGACAATTTTTACTTTGTCAGCAAAATACTGTTCATCAGCATCGCAAAGAGTTTTCAGACGGACGTTCTTGCTGTCCTTCATCCCACAATAGCTGTTAATGTGTGTGCCTCCCTGTCCGCGTATTCCTACAACAGCAACAGTTACACGGTCGTTGGAACCGATAATTGAATTATAGGAACGACGGCTGAATCCGAGACCCCCTATGGCAATACCGGCTGTTCCAAGAATACTTTTCTTGATAAATTCTCTTCTTTTTGTCATATTAATCTGATTTTGAAGTGGTTAAAAGAGTTAAAGGGATTAGATCCGGTCAAGATCATAAATGATAAGATAAAATTACAGTTTTTTTATTCTTAGAGAGGTTAAAAAAGGTTAAAGAAGTTGAAATCCTTGATCACCACCGTCAGCATTAAAAATCCACCTCAATAAATTTGACTTCAAATGGTTTTAGGTTAATTGATGACAGGGAGTCACCAACTTGTTTGCCGATAGCATTAACCTCAAATATTTTACTAATTGTCTGCCCCAATATTGCCGATGATAATGTAATATCAGCCGTTAATCCTTCAAGTTCCCTGAAATGAAGCAGGATTGCACTCTTTTTGTCATACACGGGTCTGCTATTTACCAGCATGGCATTGAGAGGTGCATTTATCTTTAGAGTCTCCAGGAGTGGAGATTTCATTTCATTTTTCCCGGAAGGAAATGTCCTTGACGGGAAAGGATTTCTTTCACTCCAGGCATATTTGGTTGCATAGCTGTTTGTGGTATCAGACGTAGATGTTATCTGATAGCTCCAGCTGAAGGCGCCTTCCTGGTAAGCCCGGAAATTGGTGAACCAGTAGTTGTTCATCACCCATGAGTAAAGCCACGTTTTTCCCTTTTTGGGATAACGCTCGTACTTATTCATGTTGAAATCGCTGAACTGCCATAATGGAACTTCATTGCTTACAACTATTATCTGGCCAGTCCTTCCACGAACCGAAACAAAGTTCTGAGCTACATTCCAGTCTGAAGCTGATCCCGGCAATTGCTGCCCTTGCGTCAGAGTTCCTCCGATTGTCTCAAACACAATCCGTGAATCAGGAAGTGAGAATGGAAAAGCAACATACAAAGCTTCAGGATCAGTAATTATTAGCTTATGCGCCATATATTTGAATTCAACTTTCTTAATATTCTTAAATAATCTTATTTCCAGTTCCATTCCTTTTGGAGCGACTTCAGTACCTTTTTCAAAGCCTTCGAGGTCGGATACTATTCGAACACTCTCCCAGACGGGTCCATTGGTACCTGCATTAACCGATACATTCGAGACTGTAGTATGAACGAATGGAGCAACATCACGTTTAACAGATGTTTCCTTCACAGGCTGACCAATTCTAAATGGATTCTGACTATCTGACAGTTCCTCTTTCAGATCTTTATCGAACATGCTGCTGATTGCACCTGTTGTTTTATCAATAACTATCTTATAAAATTTATTCTCTAGAACCTCAACATTTGTACCGGCTTCCGATGTCAACTGCTGGTTCGTGGGCTCGATCTTCAATGCTTTGTATCCCATGGCAGGAATGTCGCTAACATCCAGAGCCCAATATGCTCCTTCGGCGCGTTTTGAAACCACTTGAGCAGGGACTTCCTTCCCGGTGGAGATATCTGTTATTTTGCATTTTATATTAACAGGCAGGACCTGGTAATCAACAAATAAATTAACTACTCCTGAGCGGCTCCAGCCCATAGGATTGATAATATAGATCACCGGGAAATCTGCCTTTTTAAGGAACTCCTGAAAACGTGCCAGTGCTTCTTCATTCAATAGTGTAACTTTTTTAAGAGCTTCCCAGGCATAAGCTCCCTTTTGCAGCCATTGTTTTGTTGAGTTCTCTGAGTAAGGTCGGTTGATACTTTCATCCGCTCCGCAGGTATGCTCATCGAAAAAGATAGCGTTTTCACTGATATGATCAAGATTGGTTTCAAGTGAAGGGCTCAGCTCACCTCCCATCAATGATACCATTGCAAACAGACCTTCATCAGTCTGTTCTATGTTCTGGGTTTTCCTGACTTCAGCTGTNNTTTTCTACGTATTCAGGAAACTCGCCGGCAACAGCAAGTCTTAATTTAGGCGATTCATATTTGGCATTCCATTGTCTTACCAGTTCACAAGCTGCTGTTGATGGGGGAGAATTATCCGTTCTGTAACCTGAAAACTGGATGCCTATTTTGTCAAACGGGTAACCTTTATTGTCAAGATCAGCGAGATGCGCTAACATATTCTCTGACTTTAAAACTTTGCTTTCAATCCCATATTCATTGCCGGTCATATAATGATCTGCCCTGAAAGCCAGCAATTTAGCTCCAGATGGGGACTCCCACCAGAAACAAGTGGGTACATCGAATGGAAGTATTGATCTTGTCTGATTGATTCCCATTACCAGGTACTTCACTCCCGTGTTTTTAAAATAATCAGGCATACACCAGGCAATACCGTTAACATCATCCTGCATTGCAGTCTTAACAGGAACGCCAAGTTTGCCAAATTCTTTTAGAGGCTGTAGAAAATCGTACATAATATTTTCGTCAGCTATCTCTGCCATATTACAATACATCCCTGTTACTTCGATACGTCCTTCTGCTATTCTCTTTTTAAACCTATCAATCTGAACTTTCGGCCTCGACCTGAGATATTCCCTTGTCACCCATGATGCCTCACAGGTCCATCTAAACCGTGCATCATCCGGAAGACTATCTGTCTGATCGCAATAATCAAGAGCATAATCAATATAACGCATATGTTCGGCAAGAATCTCCGATTGCGGTCTGGTATAACCTATATCTGTATGCGCATGCTGAACAAAATAGATTTCCCATTTCTTTGGTGGAACCAATGTTAAAGGGTATATCTGGGCTGCACCGTTATCAATTTTTGCAGAAAAAGTGGTTTTTGATGGTTTGGTTACGGCAGGAACAGTTAAAAGGAACCTGTTCATCCCCTTAATCAGATCGGCCTTTAGTATCTCTTTCACTTCCCTGGATATAATAATTTTCCCTGGATTTGCTGATCGGTAGTTCACCAGAACTTGCTGAAAGGATTTATTCCCGTTTTTAAAAAGTACCGGCGTATTTAAAAACTCAGGTTTGGATGAGGGGGCATTCTGTCCATCCAATAGGATTGAGCTGGTAGTTGACAGCAATATTAAAAGCATAGCGGTCAGTTGTAATCTTCTCATTTTGTTTATTTTTGGTTCTATAAAAATGGAAAAATGATTATTAGTAAGATCAAAAACTGTAAATATTTCAAACTAAGAGTCCTTAGAATTTCTGTCTATCAAAACTTCATGCCATTTTAAGTGTCTTAATCCGCAATCTCAAATCTGCTTCCGAAATAAAATAATCTCCTTATTTAATTCAAACATTAAAGAATGGTATGTTTACTTAATAAACAAAGCACCACTATTTTAACATGTATCGTATAAAAGGATCAGTATATTTTTCAGCCCATTCTGTCAACTCTTTTCTGCAATTTTCAAGCTCGCTTTTGAATTTTGGATCCATAGAAAGATTTACCATTTCGCCAGGATCATTAACAAGGTCATAAAGAGTTTCCCGCTGTTTCCCTTCACTATAGATCCAGTATTTAAACTTTTTATTTCTCAGCATTCTGCCTTCAGGCTGAGGTTTGTATCCATTGACGGTGTCTCCTTGTACAGGCTTATCAGAAACTACTATATATTCCCGATTTAAATTAGAAGATCCGGTTGTAATTATCTGTTTCAGACTTATTCCAGGCAGTTGTCTTTTAAGAATAATACCGGCAAGATCACATAAAGTGGGCATAAGGTCGATGCCGGTTTGCACCAGGTATTCAGATTTTCCTGCTTTGAGACCATAAAAGCTTATAATGAACGGCACTTTGGAAGCTTCTTCAAAAAAAACAGTTTTCTGATTCCAAAGATGAGCCCCCTGGCAATCACCATGGTCACTCAGGAATACGATTATGGTATTCTTATCCAATCCCGATTCACGCAATGCACTCAATATTTTTCCAATTTCGCCATCAACTTTTTCTATCATTCTGTAATATGTCCAGATGTACTGTCTCCATTTCTTATCAGAAAAGCCCGACACCGGAAATAAGGAACTTGCCTGATACGACTCTCTTAACGTTTGCATTATATCAGTTTCGTTCCTGGAAACTGCATGATTTAATCTAAGCGGTGGACATTGATCTGCTGAGGGAGGTTTTCCCACATTACCATCTGGCAGATTCTGACCACGGGCCCACTCGCATATATTATGAGGATTTACGAAGGAAGCTACTAATAGAAATGGTTTGTCGCGTCTGGTCTTTAGAAACTTAATTGCAGATCCTGGGATCAGGCTGTCAACTCCATTGCTTTTATTGTTTTTTGTATAATGAAACCCTTGCGACTCTGTATCCTTTATATCAAACGGCAGGTGCCATTTACCTACATAACCAGTCTCATACCCGGCTTTCTCAAATATTTTTCCGAATGTTGGAAATTCTTTGGGATCAATTTTCTTTTCATCATTGGTCTGAATACCCAGTTCATGTGGGTATCTCCCCGTAAACATAGAGCTTCGGGAAGGGACGCTGAGGGGATTAGCACAATATGCGTTTGTAAAAGATATCCCGTGCTTAGCCAGGTAATCCATATTGGGAGTATTAAGATGCTTATTCCCAATATTATAACTTAATGATTCTGACGATTGCTGGTCAGTTATTATTATCAGTATATTTGGTTTATCCGGTAGTTTTTGAGCCATAGTACCTGCCGGGGCAAACATTGTTAATAGTGAACAGCCTAGAGCTCCTTTGATTGAAAGTTGAATCATGATTATTATTAATTATGTTTCTGAAATCAATTTCATAACCAGGTTTCCATGGTCTTCTAAAATAACCAAAAACAGGATAACAAGTTATAAAAAAAAAACTTCCGTGGACATAAAGTTTATGCCACGGAAGAAAGAATCAATAAAAATAATCTATATCTAACCTAAACCATTATTTCTACCAGAATTACTTTCTGTCATAATAAATATCATATGCAATCCAGTCAACGACATAAGCGGCAAAGTAGACTGAATGCAAAGAGTCAAAAAGAGTTTTAATATTATCAATTGATTTACCGATCAGATCGGAAACTGTCGTTGTTGTTCCATCTTCGAATGTTATCTGGATATCACGCTTTTTGACCACTGATGCTTCCTGATCTGATGCCTGATCAACAATTGTTACAGTTGCATTTGGTTGAACTACACCATCAACGGAAACTGTTACAGTTTTTGAAACAGAGTTCCTTGCTATCTGTACATTACCAATGGTAAGAATGTACTGACGTTCACGTCCAAATCTTCCGGTGTCAACCTTCAGAGTAGTAAGTTTTTCCTGATACAGGACATTAGTACCACTCAATATTGTAAAGCTTGAAACAGTTGTGTCACCAGAGTTATAGGCATATTGTGCAGTATAACTGCCACTGAATACATATTGAGAAGCATACTGGATCCCATTCGTAGGACTGACAATAGATTTGATATTTAAATCGCCGGCTACAACATTATCAATGCTGATTTCTGATTTCAACAAATAATCATAGTCCCAGTAACTATTGTAATTATTATGATAATCAGAAACTGCAATTGAAAAATTATTAGTAAGTGTCGAGTCAGATGGAACATAACGTCTTAATGACATAGGATCCTGTACCTTCTTCAATGGCATATTGACGATCATCTTGCTGTTATCAGCTGTCTTTGTAAAGTATGTAATCAACGACCAGCCCCATCTATCGGGTTTATTTATAGGTTTATAATTATATACTCCTTTTATTGTATCGAGAGGAATATAAACCTTGTACGTAGCATCCGTAATGGTGGTAGACTTGAGTGTTCCACCATTAACTGTCAGTATACTATACGCTTTAGTGGAACTGATAGATGTCATAGCTGTATTCAGAGTAAGTGAGCTTTTATTAACAGCCTGCTTCAGAGGAGTATTATTGTCTAAGCCTGTATTCTTGGTGCAACTCCATATCAGAGCACTTAAGAAAACAGCAATTAAAATAATTCTACCTTGTCTTTTCATAACTAATGATTTTTAATTCATATAACATTTATAATCTTAACAAGTTCAAAAGTACATCCGACTTAAAACAAATAAAAATATATTCAATGAACACCTGTAACAATTCAGCGAATTGGCTTTTTTTGACCTCAAATATCTTCATGGATCTTTGTGTTTTCTAAAACGAAGATTAATTGAGCCTTAGTATATGACGTCAAAATATTTGCCAAAACAGCATAAGTTGACATGATAAATATAACATGAAATCCTACAACTATTTTAGATCAGTACTAAACCACCTGAAGAAAAATAACAGAGATTGCTTTTAAATATTTTTATATAGTTGTTATTGCAACCAGCATAGCCAATGATAGCAGCCGTTATTGAAGTATTAAGGAGGGTACAAGAAAAATAATCCAATTATTTTGAATCCGGTATGTATGTTAACCACCTGAAGGCATAATATTCACATTTACCTTTACCGGCATTGCTTATGCCATGCATATCATCGTTGGTCAGGAATATTACTGAACCCGGACCAAGTTTGTAGGCTGTACCATTTATTGTCTGCTCAACTGTTCCGAAACGGACCAGGATAATCTCTTCATCCGGATGCGAATGCGGAGCATGACTGGGAAGCCCTTCATTAAGAGTGGTCACATGAATCTCCAGTTCCTTCAATGTTGAGGTCGGCTGCTTTAAAATATCACGTCTGCCGCCAACTGCACTTGGTTTAAAAATAAATGTACTCCAGTATTCAAGCACTGGTAAAACTTTTGTTACTGGTTGAGCTTGTCCGGGCTGGGATTTTGGATTGAACCGGAATGAATAGTATGTTGTTTTTGAATTATGCAGGTTTCTGATACTCACTTTATCTCCTTGTGAAGCAACAACAATACTTCCGGCTTCCAGTATTTTACTTTCATTGTTTACATTTATCTCAGCCGAACCTTCCTTAATGATTAACAGTTCATCAAATCCACTCTCAACTTTGTAAGTTTTGACAGATTGTTCTTCATTTAATGTAATAGCTTTTACATCAAACATATCCAAAGACTTTGTGGGTCCTTTAAGGATATCTCTCTCTTCACCATATGAGGTCTTCTTCACTGTTAGTTTTGTCCAGTCGTAGATTGATGAAGTAATTGCCTGATCAGCAGCAACTGATAAGATTGCAATAAGGAACAGTGCAAAAGGTAACCTAAAATTTTTCATACAATTCAATTTAAAAAAATTTCAACCCCGTGAAATTATTTAACAGTTTCAGACCAGGCTTCAGCCATGAGTTGTGCCCCGGCCAATGAGGGATGAACACCATCCCCTGTCCAATAAACCCCTGGAGCTTGCTTCTGTGCCTCATCAAAGATCTTCTGATATGGGACAAAAACGGCATCGAATTGAGTTGCAATCGCTCTGGCAGCCTTCTGGTATTCATAGAAATCAGGATACCATTTTTGGTCAACAGCTTTTACACCGGGAACTGCAAATGGCTCACAAATAATCAATCTTACATTTGGAAGTGCCTTTTTAGTCCGCTCAAGAAGAGCTTTATAATCATTCCTGTAAATTTCAATGGTTCCGTTGTATGTTCCATTGATTTTATGCCAGAAATCATTTACCCCGATCAAAATACTCAGGACATCAGGCTTTATCTCAAGACAGTCTTTTTCCCATCTTTCTGCCAGTTGATAGACCTTATTCCCGGAGATTCCCTTATTGTAAATTTTGAGATTCAGAGAAGCATGTTCTTCCAGAAGGTCGGCTGCTGCAAGCATAGCATAACCTGAACCAAGAGCTCTTGCATTGTTGAAACTCATATCTTCTTTGATTCTTCCTGCATCCGTAATTGAATCACCCTGAAAGAGAACAACATTATCTTTCATCAGCTGCACCTTTTTTGATCCTTTTTCAGACAATGAGGCTGACAGAATCTCGGGAATGCTTATTGCCATCATTCCTCCCAGCGCCGCTTTCCGGATGAAGCTACGACGAGAATTATTCTGGTTTTCCATATTTTAATTATTTTTTAAATTCAATTTTAAAGCCGACAACTTCCCATACAGGCATCTTTGAAGGTTTACTTATTACCAAACCATCATTTGTCTGTCTCCAGTTTATTTTTTCTGTGCTTCCTACCATTGCCACGGAAGCTACAGCCTTGTCTGCCAGTTTTGAAGATTTTGAAAGCGATTTAATAATAATATCGGTTGCAGGTTTTCCCAGGCAAAAAGCATAAAGGGTGCTTCCTTTTATAGTAAAGCGGATATCTTTTGAGTTGAATTTATAGTTTTCATTGAATCTCCCCGGTTTGACAGCTTTAGCCTCTTCAGACTTCTCTCCGAAAATCTTCCAGGGACGTGACCCGTAAATACCTTCACCATTTGCTGCGGTCCATGTTCCAATCTCATCAAGTATCTGAAGCATATCAGGTTCAAGATCACCTTCAGGTGTCTGCACCACATTTATTAGAAGGTTGCCATTTTTGCTTACTATATCAACGAGCATCTGGATTACCTCGGTACCAGTTTTATATTTCTGGCCTGTGCGATAATACCAGTCTCCGATTGATGTATCTGTCTGCCAGGGATAAGGGCTTACTGAATCCAAAATACCACGTTCAACATCCTGTACCCACATGCCATTTGAGGGTTGTTTACAGGTATAAACTACCTCCGGGTTACTATTATTACCGGTTATGCCCTGGTTGTATAAATGCGATATAAGTGCCCGTCCGACATCACCAAACGGCATCGGGCTGTCTGAATAGAGCAGGTCCGGATGATAGTTATCTACCAGTTCTTTTATGCACCTGTACCATTC
>PMEC01000017.1 GCA_003155705.1 Bacteroidales bacterium | reverse complement strand
GGAACGGGAAATGGTAGTGCAAAAGGCAATTTTACAATTAATTTTAAAAACCTGGATTATCGAATAGTTGCCACTTTTCATAAATTCGATTTAAACATTATTGAACAATACCTCAAAGATTTAATTAATTACGGAAGCTTCAGTGCCAACCTAGATGCAGATATAAAGGCAACAGGAAATTTCAACAATAAGGAAAACCTGGATGTCAAAGGACTGCTGGCATTGAATGATTTTCATTTTGGAAAAGATCCAGACGATGATTATGCATCCTTCGACAATCTGGTATTAAAAATAGATGAGTTGAGCCCGAAGAACCATCAATATCTTTTCGATTCACTCACGCTTAGCCATCCTTTTTTGAAATATGAAATTTATGATTATTCAGATAACCTGGAAAGAATGTTTGGAGAAAACGGTGCCGGCAATTCAGCAACTCATACAGCCCGCTCACGATTTAACCTTATTCTGACAATTGGTAATTATGTGAAAGCGCTTGCGCAAAACTTTTTTCAGAGTGACTACAAGATTAATAAACTAGTTGTTTACAATGGCTCTTTCAGATTCAATGACTATTCTCTGACCGAAAAATTTTCAATGGGAGCAAATCCTCTCTATGCAGAAGCTGATTCTGTCAATAAAAACGGCAAACGTGTGAAGGTATCTTTTAAATCCGGCATTCAACCCTATGGTAATGTTGCAGTAGATCTGAGTATTAATCCCAAAGACAGTGGAGATTTTGACATGCAATATCGTCTTCAAAAATTGGCTGTTTCTGTGTTTAACCCCTACCTGATTACCTATACTTCTTTTTCTTTAGACAGGGGAACCATTGAACTCAATGGAACATGGAAAGTGAGAAACAGTATTATAAAAAGCGATAATCACCTTCTGGTAATTGACCCGCGTTTGTCCAAACGCCTGAGAAATAAAGATACAAAGTGGATTCCCATGCCATTGATAATGTTCTTTATTCGTGAACGTGGCAATTTTATTGATTACAAAATTCCGATAACCGGCAATTTAAAAAATCCCAGCTTTCATCTTGGCGAGGTGATCTTTGACATTCTGGGAAATATATTTATTAAGCCCGCCACAATTCCCTATGGACTGGAAGTTAAAAACATTGAAAATGAAATTGAAAAATCAATCACATTGAATTGGAAAATACGGCAATGTGCTTTACTTCCAGATCAGGAAATATTTGTAAATAAAATAGTTGATTTTATGATAAAAAATCCGGATGCGTCTATCACTGTATATCCTGATCAGTATGTTGAAAAAGAAAAAGAACATATTCTGTTTTTTGAAGCCAAGAAAAGATATTTTTTATTATCAAAAGATAAAAATAATCAGATTCTAAATGAAGATGATTCTTTAAAGATTGATAAAATGTCGATAAAGGATTCTTCGTTTGTTCGTTACTTGAATAAACTGGTTAACGATACCATGCTGTTTACTATTCAGGAGAAATGCAACAAATTTATTGACTCGGCTATTATTAATGTCAAATTCAATCAATTAAACAAAGAAAGAGAAGAAGCTTTTATTCTGCCCTTTAAGAAAAAAGCAGTGGGAAACCGTGTAAAAATTTATACCAGTGAAAACACAATTCCTTATAACGGTTTTTCTTTCTTCAAAATAGTCTATAAAGGTGAATTCCCGGAGTCTTTGATCAAAGCATATCAGCATATGGATGAATTAGATGACGTTGCTCCAAGAAAAGCGTACAAAGAAGAACGATTGAAAATCGAAAGCACACATAAGTAATTCAGCAATTATAAATAGTCTGTTCATATCTTAATTGCTTTCCCAAATGTGGGAATAATGTAACTCTTTTAGAAAGTTATGTAACACAAATTATTTTAAAGGTTCTCAATTTTGTAAGATTATTGTCCAATCTGAATGTCTTCACTTGGTAAAGTATTTTTTTAAATTAAACTTAAAATTTGGTTTTATATCACAACCTCTTAAAAAATAGAAATTATGAACCTCAAAAGAATTTTCGGCGGATTACTTACTGTTCTCGGAATAGGGAGTCTTATTTATGCTGCAGTAGTATTTGTGAGTAACTCAGGTGGTACCCGCGATACCAAATCGCTTATTATATTTGGAATACTCGGTTTAATATTCTTTGTGGCAGGCATTAGTCTGATACGAACCACAAAAGACGAAGCATAATGTGTGAATAATGTAACTCTTTTAGAAAGTTATGTAACACTTAAATAAGAATGTGACCTTAACTTTGTGCTCTTAATCTCCGGTTAATAACCGGCAATCGTTTGTCCTATAATCATATATTAATAATTTCAGATAAATTAATCCTAATCAATATGAAATCAAAAATTAAGATCTTAGCAATATGCCTTGCATTACTGGCATTTTCCGTAATATTTGCTAAGCAGATATCTGCGCAGCAATCTGAGGTCAGTTTCCAGGTCTTCTATGATCAGCTAAGCCCTTATGGTCAATGGGTAGATTATCCTAATTATGGTTATGTCTGGATCCCGGAGGCCGGATCTGACTTTGTTCCATACTCAACGAGAGGTCATTGGTTAATGACAGACGATGGAATGACCTGGGTATCAGATTACAACTGGGGTTGGGCGCCATTTCATTACGGAAGATGGGATTACAACGATTCTTATGGATGGTTTTGGATTCCTGATAATGAATGGGGTCCTGCCTGGGTAAGCTGGAGAAGATCCGCTGGATATTACGGCTGGGAACCAATGGGACCCGGCATCAGCATCAGTATGAGTTTTGGCAGGGAATACGATAGCCATAACGATCATTGGATATTCGTACAAGACAGATATATTGACAGATCCGACATGAATCGTTTTTATGCTAACCGGGTTGATCACGACAGGATCGTAAGAAATTCCACAATAATTAATAATACTTATATCGATAATGGACGCCATACCACCTATGTCGCAGGGCCGGCAAGAGAGGATATACAAAAATCCACCGGGAGAAGGGTTAACCCTGTTACTGTTCAGGAAAATAACAAACCCGGACAAGAGATAAATAATGGACAATTACGGATATACAGGCCTCAAGTGATGACCAGTAATGACAAGCAACAAAAGCCGGCTCCATCAAAAATAACAAACGTAAAGGATGTGAAACAACCACCACAAAGGAATTCTGCAAATCAACAACAAAAAACAAATCAACCAGGTAATAGCAAAAAGACACAACAGCCAAGTGCTGCAAATCAGCAGAATGCTGCAAATCAGCGAAATGCTGCAAATCAGCAGGATGCCGTAAATCAACAGAATGCCGTAAACAGACGGAATGCTGCAAACCAGCAGAAAGCTGCAAATCAGGAGAATGCCGCAAAACAGCAGAATACTGCAAATCAACAGAATGCTGTAAATCAACAGAATGCTGCAAATAAGCAGAGCACTGCATCGCAACAGAATACCTCAAATCAGAAAAGTCAGGGACAAAATGTACAAGGGACCCAGAATACCAGGAAAGGTATTGTATCAAGAATCTTTGGCAAGAAAACCCCAACCACAACATCAACCACTACAAAACCAAAAACAAATACTCAACAGGAAAATAAAAAGAAAGAGTAACATCTCAGATTCTTACTTGCTTAATTAGCCGCATTTGCTACGTCTGCTAAAGATNNATCAATCATATTGAAAATGTGTGAATTATATAACTCTTATCTTAAATTATGTAACTCTTCCCGGACTTAACGGACTTAACTTTGTTCAATGAAAACTATTTCACAATTTAAAACCAAATAAAAATGAAACTAAAAAAAATGTTATCAATCATTGCAATGCTAATGATTGTTCTGATGGTGGGGTGTAAGAAAACTGAAAATCCTCCCATACGCCCTAAGGTGACCTCAACAACTCCAATAAACAATGCTACGAGCACAGCTATAAGCAGCAGTATTTCAGCAACATTTAGTGCAGGAATGGATCCTTCATCGATCACGACCACAAACTTTACTTTGATGCAGGGAACTACATCTGTTTCGGGAACAGTTGTGTACCTTGATTCAACAGCCAGATTTACTCCGGCTGCGAATCTTTCTCCAAACACTGCCTATACGGTAACAATTTCTGCAGGAGCTAAAGANNGGAATACCTGATTTGACAAAACCAACGGTAACATTAACAGACCCTGTGAATAATGCCACAGGAGTTCTTCTAAACAAAGTGATCATCGTTACTTTTAGCAAACCGATGGACCCCCCGACACTTAACTATTTAACCTTTACATTAAATCAGGGGACAACTTCTGTTGCAGGTACTGTTACATATACAGGTACAACTGCTTCATTTACTCCGGCAAGTAATCTGGCTTACAGTCAAGTTTATACCGGAACGGTTAAAACCGGAGCTAAAGATCCGGCCGGCAATGCAATTGCTGCTAATTATACCTTTAGTTTTACAACCGCTGATGCGCCGGATCTTACATTGCCGATGGTAAATTCAACAGACCCACTCACCAACGCAACAGGTATTGTCAGTAACAAGGTAGTTACATTAACCTTCAGCGAGGCAATGACTGCTTCAACGATCAATGGAACGACATTTACCCTGAAGCAAGGGACAACTTTAGTTTCAGGTAACGTGGCTTATTCCGGAACAACTGCAACATTTACACCAACGAATGGTCTTGCAGCATCCACTACTTATACTGCCACAATATCTACCGGGGCAAAAGACTTAGCCGGCAATGCTCTTGCAGCTAACATAGTATGGACATTTACTACCGGTGCATCGTCTTCGGTGACTTTAACAGATCCGGCAAACGTTGCTACTGGTGTATCAATTTATAAGGTAGTAACCGCAACTTTTAGTGTTCCCATGAATCAGTCAACCATTAATGCAAACACCTTTACAGTAAAACAGGGAACAACTTCTGTTACCGGAGTAGTTACATATTCTGGTTCAACTGCATCCTTTACACCATCGAACAACCTTTTACCAGGTACCGGTTATACAGCTACAATTACAAGCGGAGCTAAGAATGCAGATGGATTTCCACTTGCGAACGACTATGTATGGAGTTTTACAACCAATAACCCATCAGGTCTGGCAGTAGTAAATCTTGGTACAGCAGGAAATTACCTGATTCTGGCTAAAACAGCAATCACTAACATTTCGACTTCCGCAATTACAGGTGATTTAGGTCTGAGTCCGGCCGCTACATCCTATATCACAGGACTGTCACTGACAAATGCAACAGGATATGCGACTTCTGCACAAGTGACCGGGAAAATATATGCAGCCGATATGGCATATCCGACCAATTCTAACCTGACGACGGCTGTCTCAGATATGATTACTGCTTATACCGATGCAGCCGGACGTCCGACTCCTGATTTCTCTGAACTGGGTACCGGAAATATTGGCGGTAAGACTCTTGTTCCTGGTCTCTATAAATGGACGACCACAGTTACTATGCCATCTGATGTTACCATTTCTGGCGGTGCAAATGATGTATGGATATTCCAGATTTCACAGAACTTGCTTATGAGCAATGGAGTACACATTACTTTAGCAGGTGGCGCTCAGGCTAAGAACGTATTCTGGCAGGTAGCCGGTCAGGCAACCTTGGGGACGACTTCTCACTTTGAAGGAATCTTATTATCGATGACTGGTATTACTCTTCAGACAGGAGCATCCTTTAAGGGAAGNNAAATGATAATTATAAAATTTAATATTATGAAAACAAAAAGAAAAGGATTATGGATGACCGCAGTTACGGCCATATTCATGGCAGCATTAATAGGCGGGTGCAAAAAAGATAAATATGTGGAAACTCCTGGAGTATGTCCGGTTGTGATATCGACAAACCCCACAAAAGGAGCGACCGGTGTGCCTCTCGATCAGATAGTTACGGTAACCTTCAATGAAGAGATGAACCCTTTAACTATTACTCCGGCATCTTTTACTCTGCAAACAGCTACGAAAGGTTCAGCATTGCAAGGTGCATTATTGTATGATGCTTCGAGTCAGACTATGAGCTTTGTACCAATCTCCAAACTCACAGTCAGTACCTTATACACTGCCACAGTTTCGGCATCGGTTAAAGATCTGATGGGTAATGCATTACAAGTCGATTATGTCTGGACATTCACTACAGGTAAAACCCTGTCACCAACAGTGATTTCAACAGACCCGGCGAACAATGCTACAGGTGTATTCCTTAATAAAACATTTACTGCATCTTTTGATCAGGCAATGGATCCGCTGACAATCACGGCAACCACCTTTACTGTAAATCAAGGTGCGACTCCAGTCACAGGAACAGTTTCATATACCGGTACAACTGCGTCATTTAAACCTTCCAGTGCCCTTGCATCTAATACCGTTTATACCGGCACAATTACAATGGGAACTAAGAATGTTGCTGGCACAACAATGGCAAGTAATTATGTGTGGACCTTTACCACCGGAGCCATTTCGACTCCCAAAGTAAATTCTAATGACCCGGCAAATCTTGCTACAGGCGTAGCGCTAAATAAAGTGATCAGCGCTGTTTTCAGTGAAGCAATGAATTCTACAACGATTACAACCTCGTCATTTACATTAATGTTAGGAACAACGCCCGTTACAGGAGCAGTGAACTATGCCGGAACAACGGCAACATTTACTCCGACAGGAAATCTTTTATCAGGTAACACCTACACTGCTACAATTACTACAGTTGCCAAGAATCCTGCCGGTGTTCCACTGGCAAATAACTATGTATGGACATTTAGCACCAGTGCACCCTTAGGCCCGCTTGGTGTTGATCTTAAATCAGTTGCCAGGTTTGGGATTATCGCAGGTGTGGGAGTCAGCAACAATGCAGGCTTCAGTATGATCAATAATCTGGATGTGGGTATATACCCTGGAACCCGGTCCTCAATTACCGGATTTCCCCCTGCAATTATAGTGAATGGGGCAATGTATGCTTCCGATGATATCGCACCTCCCGGTGTACCAGCTATGCTCTTACAGGCTCAAAATGACCTGACAGCTGTTTATCTTTATGCTGCAGGAGCGACTTCTCCCGCACCGGCAACAGTTTCAGGTGACCAGGGCGGTAAAACACTTGCTCCGGGTATTTATAAATCAACCTCCACATTGTTAATTCAGCTGGGCGATCTTACTCTTGATGCCCAGGGTGATGCAAATGCAGTCTGGATTTTCCAGATAGCGTCAGCCTTTACTACTATAGGTGGAGGACCTTATCCATCTCCGACCGGAGGTAACGTTATCCTTACCGGAGGGGCTCAGGCTAAAAACGTCTATTGGCAAACCGGCAGTTCAGCTACCATTGGAGACTATACATCATTTAAAGGAAACATTCTGGCTTTGTCATCTATAACAATGGGTGCATATTCAAATGCAACAGGCAGGATGCTTGCCAGGAATGGGTCTGTAACAATGACCAGTACAAACATAATCAATAAGCCGTAAAACAATAATAATATGAAAGCTAATACAAATTGTAAAAAGGGATCACGCACAGCATGGTCCCGTTATACCCTGCTCATGAAGAGTCTTATTCTAAGCGCTTTGATTCTGACAGGTATTCAGATGAGTCTTCAGGCGCAGGAGATTCAGTTTTCTAAACCCACATGGTGGTTTGGAGTGGCAGGTGGTGGAAATATTAATTACTATAACGGCTCCACCCAGGAACTAAACTCAGATTTAACCGTTCCCACTGCTTTTCATTTTGGCAGAGGTGCAGGACTTTATCTTGCACCCTTAATGGAATATCATCCTCTTGATTCAAAACTGGGTTTCATGTTGCAGGCTGGTTATGACAGCCGCAAGGGAAAGTTTGAAGGAGAAACTACCCCTTGTAACTGCCCGGCTGATTTATCCGCTAAACTTAGCTATATTACAATTGAGCCGAGCTTGCGATTCGCCCCCTTAAAATCTAATTTTTATTTGTATGCCGGCCCACGGCTGGCTTTCAATTTGGCAAATTCATTCACTTACAAGCAAGGGGCTGCCGTTTTGGATCCTGAATTCAGCAATATGCGCAATACAATTATCTCGATGCAAATCGGAGCAGGATACGATTTTCCAATCTCGTCACAGAACAAAGAGACGCAATATGTAATCTCGCCTTTTGTTTCTTTTCAACCTTATTTTGGTCAGGATCCACGTACAATAGAAACATGGAACGTAACCACTCTGAGAATAGGCGCTGCCCTTAAGTTTGGCCGTGGCCATAAAAATCCGGCACCTGTAGTAACAGCACCGCCTGCTATGGTAGTAGTAATACCAGAACCAGAAGTCAAATTTTCTGTTTACTCTCCCAAGAATATTCCGGTCGATCGCAGGGTAAGGGAAACATTCCCGATCCGTAACTATGTGTTTTTCGATTTAGGATCAACTGAGATACCTGACCGGTATGTGTT
>PMEC01000040.1 GCA_003155705.1 Bacteroidales bacterium | reverse complement strand
GCAGTTCTCGAGCATCATGCAATGTTTCTTGGTTCTTTCTGATGTTTCCACAAGCTGCCATGCTTCATCAATTGTTCTGGCAACCGGCACTTCGCAGGCAACGTGTTTTCCGTGCTCCATTGCATAAACCGAAATAGTGGTGTGCAAAATCCATGGAGTACATGTATAAATCAGATCTAGATCAGGAAGCTCGACAAGTTTCTTCCATATGTTCTCATCACCAAAAAACTCCTTTGCTGCAGGTCGTCCTATCTTGCCCAGGTACTTCTGCGATTCTTTTACCGCTACCTCTCTTTTATCGCCTAAGGCTTTTATTTCAACACCGTCAATATATGACAATCGTTGCACAGCATCACTTCCCCTGTCACCCAGACCGATAATTCCAATTCGCACTGTCGGAATAGCCGGAGCTGCATAACCACACATATTAAACCGCTGTGTATGAGACTTTTTTGCTGAGTCCTGAATCTTCTGAAGTTTTGATTCAACTTCCTGCGGTTTAAAGCCGATCAATGCTCCACCAGTCATAGCACCGGCACCGGCTATTGTTGCAGTTTTTAAAAAATTACGACGATTACTTTTCATAATGAAGTTATTTGAAGGTTCTTAATGGCAAATAATTGATCCGAAAATTAGCATTTTATTTAAATATTAAGCAACCAAAAATTAAGAAAATCTCTGTGCAACTCTGTGGATGCTCTGTGCCTCTCTGTGTAAGTTCTTTTTTTATTTCACAGAGTTCCACGGAGAAGGCACTGAGTTTCACAGAGTGGAATTCATGATAGTCCTAAAATTGAGCTGTAAAAACTTTTTGCTTTTATTGACTCATTCTCCCAGCTTAATGACTCAGAGGCAATAACAGCATTCTTTTTAAATTCTGCAAGAAGATCCTGATTTTCTTTCAGCTTCTGAATAGCCTTCATTATTTCTGCTGGAGAAACATCCGGTATAATTATTCCACAATTATTCTCAGTTACTATTTTACTGACCTCAGGCAAATTGCTTGCAATAACCGGAATGCCCGCCGTAATATAGTCGAATAGTTTATTTGGAAGGCTGAACCGGTAGTTAATATTCGTATCCTTATCGAGGCTCAACCCGACATCCGCAGCCTTTGTATATCTGATAAGTTCTTTCCATGGTACTTTTGGAAAAAACTTCACTCTCTCTGAAAGATTATACCCGATAACTTTTTCTTTTAGAACTGTGATCATGTCACCGCCGCCGACAATTAACAAAGAAACGTTTTCTGTCTTGCTGATAGCTTCAATAAGTTCTATCCCTCCCCTGTCAATGTTGATACCGGTCCCCTGCATAATCAATAAAAGGTGATCCTTGTTGACCTGAAGTTCATCCCGCGAGAAAGGAATAATTTGGTTTGCATTTTTGGAACAGTTTCTGACTGTTATTGGTCGGATTCCATATTCGCTCTCATATTGAAATGAAATTGAATCACTTACAGTCATTACATTTTTAAGATGTGGAAAAATAAGTCTCTCAATTGTCTTCCATACCCATTTCACAATTGGCCGGTTTTGGATCTCAGGAACACCCGTGAAATACTCATGGGAATCATATACTAATGGCAACTGTTTCAATTTTGAAACAAAATAATTTGGTAACAAAGTATCCAAATCGTTGGCAACAAGAAGATCATATCTGTTATAAATAAGATGTAATAAAAGCCTGATATTAAAGAATTTGTAGAAAAGAAAGCCCTTTCTGAATATCATCCTGAAACGTCTTGTTCTAAAAGGAACTGAATCTGAATCACAACAATCACCTGATTTTCTGCCAATTATAGTGATGTCACAATTCAGACTTTTTACTGTGCCGGCAATTCTGAGAACCCGCTGGTCGTTGCAGATACAGTTTGTTACGGAGAATACGACCTTTTTTATTTTCTCATTGGAAGACATGTTTACAAAAGTAGTTAATCTCAATGAGAGGGAGAAGTGGTGATGAGGTGATGGGGAGATTTTTCGTATTTTTGCATCAAATTGAACTGTAAAATGATTTTCAAAAACATCTCGCTTAAAAAATATAACACTTTCGGTCTTGATTATAATGCAGATTGCTTCATTTCGATAAAATCAGAAGATGAGGCAATATCAATTCTCAAAAAACGAGGATCGCTAAAAGAGCCATTATTTATTTTGGGAGGAGGCAGTAATCTGTTATTCACCAGGGACTTCCATGGCACAATTATTCATCCGGAAATAGAGAGCATAAAAATTGTTGATAAAACACAAGATTATGCAATTGTTTCGACTGGGGCAGGTGTAATCTGGGATGATCTTGTAAGATGGACAGTCGAAAATGGCTATGGCGGTTTGGAAAATCTTTCGCAGATACCGGGAATGGTTGGTGCAACCCCTGTTCAAAATATCGGAGCGTATGGCGTTGAAGTTAAGGATACGATTGAAAAAGTCAGGGCAATTTCTCTGAAAGATGGTTCCATCAGAGAATTCTCTAATGAAGAGTGTATGTTCGCTTATAGGAATAGTATTTTCAAAGGTGAGCTAAAAGGAAAATACCTTATCACAAATGTCTCTTTCAGATTAACGACATATCCTTTACTCAATACAATTTATGGTTCATTGAAAGAGGAAACTGAAAAGCTTGGACCTGTTTCTCTTATTACTGTCAGACAGGCGGTTATAAACATTCGGACAACTAAATTGCCAGATCCAGTTAAGGTTGGAAATGCAGGAAGTTTTTTTAAAAATCCAGTTGTAAGTGAATCCTTTGCATTAGTACTCCGTCAGAATTGGCCGAAAATGCCATATTATACCGATCCTTCCGGAGACATAAAGATCGCAGCCGGTTGGCTGATTGATCAATGTGGCTGGAAAGCTAAAAGAAGAGGTGATGCAGGCGTCCATGAAAATCAGGCTTTGGTCATTGTAAATTATGGGAAAGCAACAGGTGAAGATATATTAAAGCTATCTGAAGATATCAGAGAATCTGTCCTTGAAAAATTCGGGATTGAGCTTGAGCGGGAAGTAGAAGTTATTTTATCTACTTGAATATCTTACGTCTGTCGAGTTCTTTCTGGTATAATGCAGCATATTTATTATGCTCCGTGAGAGACTTTGAGAAATTGTGATATCCCGAGAAATCAGCTTTAGCTACAAAAAATAGATATTCGTGCTTTTCAGCGTTCAAAACTGCATCAAGACCTTCAATTGTTGGACATCTGATTGGTCCGGGAGGAAAACCGGTGTGAATATAAGTATTATATGGCGAGTCAACCTGCAAATGTTTATTGAGGATCCTTGTAATTGTAAAATCATTTAAAGCGAATTTAATTGTTGGACAAGCCTGAAGAGGCATTCCTTTGCTGAGTCTGTTAAGATACACCCCGGCTATCCGTGGTTTTTCATCAGGTTTTGATACTTCATCGTCAACTATTGAGGCAAGGATAGCTACTTCTGTTCTTGTCAGGTTTTTCTCACCGGCTTTTGCTAAACGCTCTTTATTCCAGAATCTTGTGTATTCTTTAAGCATCCTTTTATAAAAACCTTCAGCGGATGTATTCCAGTAAAGCTCATATGTATTTGGAATAAAGACAGAAATAATTGTTTCCCTTNNGAATCCGCCTCTATCTGGCTGCCAACCTTTCCGGCAAGTTCATTTATGGTCCGTATATTACTAAACGTCAAGTTTACAGGCGTCTGCAGACCCGATCTGAGGATGTTTACAAATCCCGGATAGTTTATACTATGATCAAAAATATATTTACCTGGTCTAATAAGTTGTGGATAATTTTTCCTTCTGGCGACCCAGTCTAGTATTCTCCAGTTCTTTACTTTAAAATTGGTTCTAAGCGAATCGCTGACGTCGCTATATGAGGCACCAGTCGGTATTAACAAAACAGCCCTCTCTCTTTTGGGTCTGACATTATCATTATATAATATCCTGTAAATCAGGATAATCAAAATGAATACAATAATTCCAGATCCAAAGAATATATATTTAAACACTGTCCTTCTCATCGTTCTTAAATGATTTGCAAATTTAGATATATAGTCCGGAAGAACAAAAAGTAGAACCATTTGTCTCAATTTCAACATCCCGCGAGAGGATGTCTCAAATGTGTCAACGACCCTCATTTTCTTATTTCGTAATTTAAACTCTTCAACTTTTCAACCTTTCAACTTTTGTCTTTTCCCTTTTATCTTTTTACTTTTGTCTTTCTTCGTCCGCCGAAGCCTTGGCGAAGGAGGATTGTCTTTTTCACATATAATGATTTCATTAAATTAACTAATCAATATGAAAATGTCTTTATCTATGATTTTAATTCTTCTGGTTATCGGAATTATAACCGGTGTTATGGCAGGGATGCTAGGAATAGGCGGCGGCCTTGTGGTCATTCCGGCCCTTGTAATGGTAATGGGAATGAGCCAGCAGGCAGCCCAGGGGACCAGTCTTGCCATGATGCTTCCTCCAATCGGCATATTAGCAGCATATAATTATTACAAAGCCGGTCATGTAGATATTAAGATTGCATTAGTTCTTGCCATCACATTTATTGCCGGTTCATATTTTGGATCGAAACTGGCAATCCGGCTGCCACAAGAGCTGATGAAAAAGATATTTGGGATTTTTCTTCTTCTTGTTGCTATCAAGATGCTTTTCTGGAAATAAATAAAATATTTATTTTACCTTTAGACTTAATTGATAATCAGTGTAACAATGCATTTTAAAAAACTGGGTTGGATTTATGTACCGGTCTCCGTCTGGGGCTGGATTGTGACAATTCTCTACTCAGCTGTTTCTGTTTATACTCTTATCTCAATCGGCCAAAATTACAATTCATTAAAAAATTCTCTCATTCGTTTCTTTCCCTATTTCATAAGCTTCTCGGTCGTTTTCTTCTGGATAGCCGGAAATAACAGCAATAATGACGGAGAGAAAAAGTAATCAGTTGGCAGCAAATATTACAATAATTCAAGCAGCGGTTTCCCTTTTTTTATCATCGCTACTTTACACCTGACTGTTTTAGATTTAGGAGGAGCGTTTACTTCAATACAGTGGGTAAAGCCAAAATTGTCAATAAGGTCGATCGTAAATAAAGCTTTTACAGGATTTTTAAAAATGTTGGTCACCTTCATTCTGATTACCGATCCAATATTATAAAACGGATTCTCCGGTTCTATTGTCTTTCCCCCGTTTTTTCTGTACTTGACTATTTTCCCCCGGAATCGGGTTCCGACAGAGTAACCATAATGTTTATAATATTTTTCAGCCAGCGTGTGAAGATTACCGGAGGGATCTTTTACTACAAAATAATCTTCTTCATCTAAACCTTTATCAATTCTTTCGACTACAAATTCATAATTGGTTCCGGCAATAAGTGAAATGTTGCTAACTTCCCGATAAGTTGAAACCAGGTATACCTTACCTTTTGTAATTCTTTCGACCCTGAGTTTTATCTTAGTTCCTTTAGCCGGAAATTCTGAGGAGTTATTATTAGGAACGGATATTTTATTACCTGATTTGTCAGTTACAACAATTACCTTTTGACTAATACCGGCTTTATCAGTTCGTTCTTCTATTCCATCAAAAATGAAGTAATATGATTTGCCTTCTGAATACCATGGGTTCTTTGGCTCAAGAAATACCTCTCCCTTGCAATTTATCCTGTCAATCCTGCATTTAATGACCATATCGGGGAGAATGCCATAATGTGAGTATCTGCTGGAAGGGACAAGGTATTTATTTGAATCCGGCCCCTTAAGAACGAAATGATGTGAATTATCCGGCAGTGTTAATTCCTTTTCGACCAGGAATTTATATTCCTTTCCCTCAGTTAGTTTCAGCATTACTTAAGGATGAATTAGTAGAGAGGACCCAGAATCCGGGAAAGAGATTCTTTGTATTTTGCAATTCTTTTTCTTTTTGACCATTTGCCGGGTTCAACTTGCGTACAATTAGCAATATCGTCACAAAAAACCTGAAATAATCTGCCTGCAAATGANNTCGACATTTGCGGATCCGACTGAGGCAAAAACATTGTCCACAAGAATATATTTTGAATGGTTAAATCCTTTGTTATAGAGAAATATCTTTATTCCTGCGTCCATGAGTTCGTCGATATAAGATCTTGTATTCCAATAAGCTACAACCGAGTCGGATTTATTTGGTAAAATCATCTGCACATCAACGCCGCTCAATGAAGCAGTTTTCATCGCATTAAGGATACTCTCATCGGGGGAAAAATACGGTGTTGAAATATAGATTGATTTTCTTGCAGTTGCGATCGCTGAAAAGTAAACCTGCATTATATTCGCCCAGTCTGAATCTGGTCCGCTTGAAGCCATCTGGATCCAGCATCTGTCAGGCACTTTTTCAAAGTCCAAATGGCCCGGTTCATCAGAAAGAAGAATATCACTGACAAAATACCAGTCAACCATAAAAACGCTGTTTAAAGTTGCAACGGCTTCACCTTTAATTAAAAGGTGTGTATCCCGCCAATCGCCAATTTCTTTCACTCCATGAAGATATTTATCGGCAATATTTAGTCCTCCGACATATCCTTTTATTCCATCCACCACTAGTATTTTTCGATGGTTTCTGAAGTTTATTTTATTAGTGAGCCAGGGAAATCTGACAGGCATGAATGGGAAGATCTCAATACCGCTCTCTTTCATCTTACCGATAATATCATTGTTCAGGCTCCAGCTTCCCACATCATCATAGATAATCCGCACTTTTACGCCCTCGCTGGCTTTGATCATTAAAGCATCGCAAAAGGTTTTACCCAGGACATCTGATTCAAACCTGTAGAATTCCATATTGATAAAACTTTTTGCTTCATTGATTGCTTCAATCATCGAAGGAAAGGTATTGGTACCGTCAATCAGCAGGTCAATTTTGTTGAATTCAGTTAGAGCTGATTTGTTATTATTCAGCATAAGTTTCATCAGATGTACTTTATCGCGGATAGCTTCACTTTCAAGTACCATACGTTCAGGAAGCGCATTTACCTGTACAGCAGCATAATTTGTAAGCTGTTCAAGGTCCAGGATATTCTTCTTTGAAAAAATTTTCTGCTTCCTGTAGTTCTGTCCAAAGAAAATGTAAAAAAATATTCCAAGGAAAGGTATCAGAAGAACAACCATTACCCATGAGAGAGTTTTAACCGGTGACCTGTTTTCAAAGACAATCATCAGACAGACAAAAAGGATTGTAAGCAGATACAGTACTGATAAAATCCCAGGGATTCCCGGAAAACCTATCTCAGCCAATCCTTTCATTTCAGTTAAAGATAATGGTACTGTAAAAATAGAAAAACTCTCCGTATAAGGGAGAGTCTTTCAATATAATAATCAATATTTTCTAGAACATCAGACCCACGCTGAAAAGGAATGCATTCGGGCGGTTATCAAGAGCAACTTTTGTACCGGCAGCATTTTGAATTTGTGTCTGGTATTTCTGAAGGCTTCCTTCGTACCT
>PMEC01000080.1:3838-5528 GCA_003155705.1 Bacteroidales bacterium | reverse complement strand
AAAAGATGTGTATAAAGGGTAGTGCAGAGCAGAGAGGGGCCGGGGGTGAGTCCATGCAATTGAAGAGAATCTATCAATATATCAGTTAATGACTACTTTGTGGGGGTTGCCTCTTCCAGGTATAATCCCTTCCTTGATAACAGGTGATCGAGATTTGCCAGACCATAAACAACAACTGCAGTTACGACTGAGGTGTGATTCTGATATTCCGGTATACTCTTGTTATACATGTCACGTTCGGTGTGCCATATCTCATTATAGTTGAAATCGTAACCTTTTGTATCTGCAATACCAAAGGTAAGGGTAGGAATACCTTGCATGGCAAAATTGGAATCATCAGTACTGCGCGCCACAGTTGGTTTTGGCCTGGGGGCTTCGGTCCTTTTTGTAAGGGTGAACGGGAAGTCAGGATTGATGCTGTTCAACGGTTCACATAATTTCACAAAATCATCATACATTGCTTCCGGAACAGTAAGGCTGTTTGCCACTGTCGGACCTCCGTCGCGATTGATGTAATTGGAAATTTTGTCCCACTTGTCTTTATTTCTTGCAACCCAGCTCTTTGAACCCCATAAACCGAACTCTTCTCCTGCCCAGAGGCAAACAAGTATAGNNGGAGTAGCTCCGGCACCATCATCAATTGCTCCGGTTGCAACATCAAACGAATCTAGGTGACCACCAAACATAACATACTCATTGGGATATTTTGTACCACGGATAACTCCAATAATGTTATAGTATTTTACAGGGCCCAGCCGGAAATGGTTCCTGATGTCAAATTCAAGCAGAAAATACCTGCGTTCCTTAACCATCTGTTCAATGATCCTGTATTGTTGTTCATCAAGCTTAATATCAGGTATCGTTGGAAGAGTTTCAAATGTCATTTTTTCAATGTTTTTTCTGTCGTATAAAGCCCTGATCGGTACGGGAGAAGACTGAATGATGCCCAGAATTCCTGCCTCTCGCATCTCTTTATAAAATAATGCGGGTTCTTCTTTATATGGAATTGTGGGTTTCGGTTCCTTGTCGGGATTCCTCCTGTTTTCAACCATTATCTCCCTGTTCTGTTTTGCAATTTCCTCATTTTCAGCAATTACCTTTGCTCTTATTGAATCGCCTTTCATAGAATAGTCAATCGGCCATCCGGTGTTTGAACCACTTATCAGAACCCAGGCTCCTTTAAGAGCTCCTTTCATCCGGTCAAAATCAGCTTGGGTTTTAGGTTCAATAAGCACCTGACCTCTTTGCACTCCTTTTGTACCTGATGTATAGGAAGGAGTTGCAAAATGAAGATCCATGCCATTTTCACTCAACATTCTGCCGAACCAGGGACCACGGTCAAATCCGACAGGTAATGTACCCGCTTCATCCATCTGAACTTCCATCCCCCATTTTTTGAACTCGTAAGCAACCCATTGGGCTGCATTTTCATAAGCACTGGAACCTAAAATTCTTCCGCCAAAACGATTAGTAAGGATATCCAGATGGTTCATGGTCTGGTTATCGGTCTGCCCGATCCTGATAATATTATTTACAACTTTGCTCTCCTGGGCAGACACTGTTGTAAAACTAAAAATCAGCATTATTGAAAACAGGCTGTAACAGATTTTTTTCATAATTATTGTAATTGTAAGTTGTCGGTATTTATCAGGAGCAAGCTAGTAATAAATTGATAAATGAAAAATTCAGC
>PMEC01000080.1:0-3807 GCA_003155705.1 Bacteroidales bacterium | reverse complement strand
ATAATAGCCTCATCGAGAGGAGTTCCCTGTTCCCTCAACTGGTTAGTAAAATCGACAAGAAGTATTGAATTCTTAATTTCGATCCCGATCAAAGCAACAAAGCCAATAGCAGCTGCAAAAGAAAGAGTATAACCGGTAAAGTAAAGCATCAGAAGTCCGCCAATAATACCCAGAGGGATGACCGATAAAACAATAAGTGTACTTTTAAATGTGCGGAATTCCAGAATCAGAATTGCAAATATTCCAAATATGGCAATCAATATAGCTGAACCAATGCCACTGAAGCTTTCTGTTCTGCTCTCAATCTCACCTGCAGGAATAAGCTTGAATCCTTTTGGCAGTTTAAGTTTACTTACTTTCGCCAATATCTGTTTTGTAATTCTGTCGGTATTATAACCTGTTCTTACAGAAGATGATACAGTGATTGATCTTTCAGTATTATAATGCTGGATCAATGTCGGGGAATTTGAAAACTCTACATGTGCAAGTTGGGAAAGAGGAATCTGTGCTCCTGCAAGGGAAGAAATATATATTTTGTCGAGCGTTTCAAATCCTTTTGAAGTCTCCTCAGGCAAGCGAACGTTTATTGAATATTCCTTCCCCTCAGAATCACGGAATTTTCCTGAAACAATTCCGGCAAGCGCCAGCCTGATTGTTCTGTCTATTTCAACAGCCGGTATTCCAAACATTCCTGCTTTTTCGGTGTTTATCGCGACCTTAATCTCTGTAAGTGACTGACTTAAAGGATTTTTTATATATATTGTACCTTCATTAGTTATCATAATATCTTCAATTTTCCCGGCCCAGTGTTTCAATGTATCAAGGTTATCTCCAATAATTCTCAAAGCTATAGGAGCATCAACAGGTGCACCGTTTTCGAACTCATTGACATAAATCTTTGCATTTACATAGCAGTTTAATGTATCTCTCAGACTGTCAATGAATTTTTCAATTTCCGGCAGTGATTCTGATTTTATTTCACAAAGTATCTCCCCCAGAGTTGTCTGTTCGCTCTTCTGACCAGTATTATAATAGATCATTGGATTTCCTTTGCCGATATTAGACATATAGTATTTTACTTCTGGCCTTCGTGAAAGCACTGATTCAACAAATGTTACAGCTTTGTCAGTTTCCCGGAGATTACTTCCTCTCGGAGTTTCAACGGTGATAAGAAACTGAGGAAGGCCGGCTTTAGGAAAAAGACTGAAGCCTATAAGGTTTATGAGGAAAAGTGATGATACAAAGAATAGTGCCGCAAATATGACTGTTTTAACAGTGTTATTTAGAGACCAGTGCAAAGCTCTGCCGTATGTGAAATCAATGCCCTTATGAAATCCTCTCAGAACTATATTACCTCGTGGATCAACATCTCCCTTAAAGACCTTGCTGGCAATAAATGGAATGATTGTAAGGGCCACTAAAAGAGATCCNNGGCAGGAACATAAGAGGAAGAAAGGCAAATATAAGGGTAGCCGTACAACCCATAACTGCAGCGCTTATCTGCTTTGTGGCATTGATTGCTGCATCAAATGGTTTTGTGCCACCCCTGACCCATCTTGAAATATTTTCCACAACAACAATTGAATCATCCACAAGCAGACCGAGGGCAATTACAGCACCCACAATACTCAGCTGGTTTATGCTGAATCCTATAAAATATAAACCGGTCAGCCCGATTAGTATTGATAATGGAATAGATATCACCACAATTCCTGAAGCCCTGAATCCAAGAGGCAGCAACGTTAGCAGAACAATCAGGAAGGCAAAAAGGAAATCCTTCTCAAGCCGACTTAGCTTATTCTTTACATTCTGCGACTGGTCAAATCCCCTTTCAAGTCTGATTCCTGAAGGAAGAGTCTTCTCAAAAGAATCATATACCTTATATATATTGTTCCGCACAGCATGTATATTCTGCCCTTTTTTCATTGTGGCAATGAGAAAAACTCCCTTCTCTCCATTATATCTTCCATAATATCTCAGATCTTCATCCTTCCAGCTGACGTCTGCAATATCCCTGAGATAAACGACTTGCCCCATGTTGGCTCCGACGATAGTCTGTCTGACCTCATCGATACTGCCATAGCCTCCTGTTGTAGTTACATTGAATTTTTTGGGTCCTATCTCGATGCTGCCTCCCGGAATGTTGGCATTTTCACTCTGAATAGCGTTAATAACCTGGCTTACAGTAATATGAAGCTGTGATAGCTTTGGCAGATCAATTGCGACCTCAATCTCCTGTTCAGGATATGCAACAGCGTCTGCTTTTCTGATACCGGTGAGAGAGGATATTTCATCCTTAAGATCCAGTGCATATTTACTGAGCTCAGAATATGAAGCTTTGCCAGACACAAGTGCGCTCTGGATGATATTGGTATTGCCGGCCTGGATTTTTAATGTCTCCAGACTGTAAAGATCCTGTGGCAATGATGATTTGATTGAATTCAACTGACGAAGTATTTCGTCATATTTTTTGTCGGGATCCGTATCTGAAGAAAACTCAATGATAACAACAGCTATCCCGTCTTTTATTTCAGTTTTTATTCTTACAATATCCTCAAGTTCATTCAGGCTTTTTTCGACTTTATCTACAACAAGCTGCTCAATATCAGCAGGTGATGCCCCGGGATAAATTGCAATGACAGGAAATATTGAAATAGGAAATTCCGGGTCTTCTGCCTGAGGTATCTTGATGAATGAATATACACCAAGAGCTATCAGAAGCAGAAACATTACTACTGTGAACTGGTAATTCCTTACAGTCAATTCGGATATTTTCATATTTCTTTACTTTTGGTTCTCCCGCTCACCCACTCGCCCACTCTCCTCTTCTCCACTTCTCCCACTTTTTTCTACTTCACTATTTTCACTTTTTCACCGTCTCTCAGATATGCAGCTCCTTCAGATATAATTTCTCTTATCCCGCCGAGGTTACCTCTTATAGCTGCTCTGGACCCTATTATTGTAACTATCTCTATTTTAATCTTTTGAGCAGTCATCGACTCACTGACAGAATAAATATAACCACTCTGTCCATCAGCCTCAATAATAGCTCCGACCGGGATCATTATGAAAGATTCCTTTTTTGAAGGAAAGACTTCCACTCCGGCAATAAAGCCTGTTGCCAGACGATAACTGGTCGTGGTCAGTATCAGCTCAATTTCGTAGGTACCAGTCATGGGATTTGACATCTCACCGACCTGGTCAACAACAGCAGGAAACCTTATTCCGGGCCACGCATCTAATGTAACATAAGCGGAATCGCCAGTATTAATTCTGACAAAGTCACGGTCGGATAGTCCCGTCCTGACTTTCCAATTCATGCCCGATGTGCCAAAAAGAAATATCGGAAATCCTGATGCAATAAGTTCATTCGATCTTGAGAATTGTTTTAGTACGATTCCATTTTCAGGAGCTAAAATTTGTGAATGTGCCAGGTTGAACTGTGCAATATCAAGATTTGATTTTGCTACGCTTAAGGCAGTTGCAGCATTTTGAAGCTGTTCAAGAGTTGCAACACTATCGGCATAAAGATTTTTTGCCCGTGTGTAATCTCTCGTTGCTTTTTCAAAACCATTTCCGGAAAGATTGACCTGGGCATTTATCTCCGACAGATTAAGAGTTGCCAGAATATCTCCTTTTCTGACTTTGTCTCCTTCTTTGACAGCTATTTTGTCAATTATCCCTCCTGTTTTGAAGGATAATTTCACCTCTTCGCTCGATTCAAGAATACCAGTTGAATGAACCGGGATACTTATTGTTTCCGGAGCTACTTCTGTTACCCTTATTATAGCAACTTCCGGACTTGAG
>PMEC01000192.1 GCA_003155705.1 Bacteroidales bacterium | reverse complement strand
TTAACTTGCGGACAGTCTCTTCGTGAAATGATTTTGCATCGGGCGCTTTGTGAAAATATAGATAACCGCCGAATATTTCATCTGCCCCTTCACCCGAAAGTACCATTTTCACCCCCATTGACTTTATTACTCTGGCAAGAAGATACATCGGTGTTGATGCCCGAACCGTCGTCACATCGTATGTCTCAAGGTGGTAGATCACATCAGATAGGGCATCGAGTCCCTCCTGAATTGAAAATACCACTTCGTGGTGAACTGTGCCAATGTGATCGGCAACTTTCTGTGCAGCAGCCAGATCGGGTGAACCTTTAAGACCCACAGCGAAAGAATGAAGACGCGGCCACCAAGCTTCCTTCAAATCCTGCGATTCGATCCGCATTGCTGAAAACTTCCGTGCAATTGCTGAAATTATCGATGAATCGAGACCCCCTGAAAGCAGGACCCCGTAAGGCACATCCGACATAAGCTGCCGGTGAACTGAATCTTCAAGCGCTTTTCTTAATTCTGCAATATTGCTGGTCAAATCTTTTACTGCATCAAAAGTTGTCCAGCGTGGTTCGTACCATCTTTTTTCATAACTATCTCTGCTGTATAAATAGTGACCTGGAGGGAACACCTCAATTCTGGGACATATAGTTTCAAGTGACTTAAGTTCAGATGCAATATAGAAATTTCCATGTTTATCCCATCCCTTATAAAGTGGGACAATGCCCATATGGTCCCGGGCTATAAGATAAGTATCATTCAATTTATCGTACAATGCAAATGCAAAAATACCACTCAGATCATTAATGAAATCAACTCCTTTTTCACGATACAATGCAAGTATCACTTCACAATCGGACTTCGTCATGAATTGGTAATCCTGCTTTAGTTGCTTCCTGAGTTCCAGATGATTATATATTTCGCCGTTAACAGTAAGAATCAGATTGCCATCAGCACTCTTCAAAGGTTGTGCTCCGGAAACCGGATCGACTATTGCGAGTCTTTCATGAGCAAGTATGGCGTTGTTATCACAGTAGATACCAGACCAGTCAGGTCCTCGATGACGGATCTTTTTCGACATTACCAGGACACCTGGTCTTAATTCATCATAAGGCTGCTTCAAATCAAATACTCCAATAATTCCACACATAAAATCTCTAATTTATTTAATTGAAAATTCCCGATTAAGCCGGGAAAATTTAAAAAGTATTCAAATAATATTAAGCAAAAATATCAAAATAATTTAAGAATATACAAAATATCATAAAAAATACAATAGAATATAATAAAAATAGTGAAAATGATTACTAAATGATATATTTGACATTTGAGGTAAGAGACAATATAAAAAAGCCCCATTTCTGAGGCTTAATTAATCAAAGTATTTATTTAAAAAATGAAGAACTATTTCGGCATGTTATAATAAAATCTTTCATTTATTATCTGGTCGCCTTTCCATCTCTGAACAGCAACCTCCTCCATTTTAGCCCTGTTACCATCCTTATATGTCACATCCATCCACGATTCAACCATGGTTACGGCTGCTTTTTCATCTGAGGTTACAGCTGTTACTCCAGATCCATGAACTTCCTTTATCATACCCAAAAAATCGGCTTGAAATTTTCTGTTAGCGTCTTTCCCTTTGCGGGATTCACCAGTAGATTCAACCATCACTACATCTTTATGATAGTATTTTTCAAATGCATCAAGCATTTTTCCTTGTGCCATCATGTCATACACGTTTTTGGCTTTGTCGTAATAACTCATATTCTTTTATTTTATATTATAATCAATAAACAGATTATTAATGAAATTGTTTCTTAAGATTGATAAAACAAAAGTGAATTGCTAAAATGTAATGACCGAAGTTATCTGGTATTTTCCAGATCATTTGTTTAATTACGATTATAATATTTTTTTTTTAACAAATGGTTTGTACATTTGTTAAAGGAGAAAATGGCTTTAAATGAATTTAATACATCATAGAAAAAGTTAAAACCATAATTTATTTAAACTTTTAATGTGCTCACCTGTTATAGTATTATTAATTAGCTTATTTATTTAAAATTTAAAAGTATGAAAAGAGTTTTAGTTTCAGTTTTAGCATTGGCGGGATTTTTATTCCCGTTGCTAGCACAAGTCGATCACGACTACAATCCTAATGATCGCGTTCCTGTTGTGAATGCAACAATTACAAAAGATCAGGTTCCTCCCGCTGTTCTCAAAGCAGTTAACACTGAGTTTAATAAAGATAATCAACTTACATGGTCAAAGTTCCCGTTTGCATTAAAGGAATATGGATGGGTTTATGATGTCGGAGCATCTGATATTAAGCTCAATCGCTTCGAAGTCACAATGAAAACAGATAAAGGTGGTGACTTGTGGGCGGTTTATGCTGCAAATGGCGATCTTATAGAAACCAGAGAAGTGGCAAAAGATGCGGCTCTTTCTCCGACTGTAATGGATAAACTATCAAAAAGTCAATACAAAGACTGGAAGGTTGTGGGAAACAAAGAGATCATCAAATATTATCATGATAATGATTTTACTAGTGTAGAACAGCATGTCCGCGTTACTGTTGAGAAAGATAATGTAAAAAGAAGCATATCTTTTAACGATCAGGCAACATCGAATAAATAATAAAGAAAATCAGACAATAAGCTGATGTATAAATACTGATAATCATCTGATTATCAGTATTTCTTTTATTTAATATCCGGCTGTTTCCCTGTCATTCCTCTTGAAAACACAGTATTAATCTCTGTCGTTTCATTAAGGAATCCGCAGTTCTTCAGAAAGAATGCTCCATTTTCGATTCCTCCGGAATAGTCGAGCCTTGACTCTTTTTTTGCAGTGGCATCAGCTGTTAACCTGGCTGAAGTAATCTCAAACCATTTACCTCCTTTTATACAGACCCACTGATTTGAGTACAACGCACGCCTTGTGATATATCCTGTTTCAGGCAGGAAATTTTCAAGGAAGGAGTAGAGACTTTTCAGGTAATTATTTGTTTCTGGTCTCCTGAAACTGGCAATCAGCTGCCAGCTGCCAACTTCAGGAGCAAAAAAATATGCTGTGTAATCGGTTGATTTATTTAATGATGGTTCTCCTTTCAGAAGAAATCTGTAGGTTGTTCCTGCTTTCCACATTAATTTTTTATAGCTCTGTCCTCCGGAACCTTCACTGCCGAATTCACCCGCATGGACATCTTCACCTTTTTTCAATAGTTTAATCCTGTAATCTTCAGGAATATCCTTGGGGTTATCAGTTTTGTATGGGCTCCATACTGAGAATAAAATTCTCCTTTCATCGGGTCCGTTTACCTGCATCCCGAAATAGCCATCCATAAATCCGTCAGCCATAAAATAAGACCCTGGGACATCATTGCCTTCTGGAACAGTAACCTCATTATAAAACCAGACAATATCTTTTGCACCATCCGGTATATCATATCTTAAATGAACCGATGGACCCCGGCGTCCCCAGTAAAAATCATCCTTTACATAATTAACTTTTCCGCCAGTTGCCTCTCCTGAAATGAGAATATCAGATATTTCAGCGAAAGAATAACCGGATTTTGTCAGTCCCTTCATTTTAAGTGACTGATATCCTGTTTTTAAAATATTAAATGTTCCAATATAAATTGTATCTAATGCACTGTTCGAAAAAGAAATTTCTATTGATTTATAACCGAGGGAGCATAGTATTTTTGACTTACCTGATTTTACTTTAGCACGGATAGCCACATTGATCGGGCCGGTATGTTCAAGTCTGAAGTAAGTCTGAATAATTGAACCGGTATTAGTCCAGTTTGTAATTCCAGAATCAGAAATCATCTTTTCATTATCGGTAATGATATTTGTGACCCAGCTGTTTCCTTTAGTCGGAATTTGAACAGAAGAACGGAATTTTTCTTTTGGTGATGTAGGATTACATGAAATTAATAAATATGAAACCAAAGCAATTGTTGTGAGGTAAAGATATTTGAAAATAGTTTTCATATCTCATAGTTTTATAGTAGGCTAAGGTAAAAATAGTTGAAATGTTGAATAGTTGAATAGTTGAATAGTTGAAATGTTGAATAGTTGAAATGTTGAATAGTTGAAGGGTTCAACCCTTAAACCTTTCAACCCTTCAACCATACTGACCCAAATGATCAATTTAATATCCTTTGACTTTTTCTTGTCTTATTTTCTCCCTCATATCAAAATTGCATAAAAATCATTTCCTTTGATGTTAAGTTATTAACAGAAAAATAATCAGAATATGGTTAGCAATTCCCGGATAAACTTTATAAATACTATAAATCATAAGCAGCCAGATGGAGTTGTTGTTGATTTTGGTTCAACTGGTGTTACGGGTATTCACGTCATGATTGTGGAAAAACTCCGGGATTATTATGGCCTTGAAAAACGTCCTGTAAAAGTAACTGAGCCATACCAAATGCTGGGGGAAGTTGATAGTGAGTTGATAAAAGAGATGGATATCGATGTAATCGGATTGTTTTCTGCGAAGAATATGTTCGGCATTCCGAATGAAAACTGGAAACACCATAGGACTTTATGGGGGCAGGAGGTTCTCTTACCTGGTAATTTTAATTACACTCATAACAATAAAGGTGGCATCATGATATATCCTGAAGGAGATACATCAGTTTCGCCATGCGGAATGATGCCTAAATCAGGATATTTCTTCGATGCAATAGAAAGACAGGAACCAATTGATGAATCAAAACTTAGTATTGAAGATAATCTTGAAGAATTCGGTCCCATTTCTGAAAATGAGCTTGTCTACTGGAAGAATCAGATTGACTCACTGAAAGATAATGATAAAGGGATTATGGCATCTCTTGGCGGAACAGCACTTGGAGATATAGCTCTTGTTCCGGGTTTGAACCTAAAAAAACCAAAAGGGATCAGAGGAGTGGCTGAATGGTACATGTCCACACTTACCAGGGCAGATTTCATCAGGGAACTATATGACAGACAAACAGATATCGCTGTCGCGAATCTGAAAAGAATATTCAATGTCATTGGAAACAGGATAGATACTGTGTTTATTTGCGGTACAGACTTTGGTACACAGAATTCAACTTTCTGTTCACCTGAGACTTACAAAAATCTGTGGTTGCCTTACTATAAAAAGGTAAATGACTGGATCCATCTCAACACTACCTGGAAAACCTTTAAACACTCTTGCGGTGCTGTAGAATCGTTTTTACCATTGTTCATTGATTCCGGATTTGATATCATAAACCCGGTTCAGATAAATGCAACAGGAATGGAACCTCAGAACCTAAAAAGAAAGTATGGCGATAATATAGTTTTCTGGGGTGGAGGCGTTGATACTCAGGGCGTATTTGCCTTCGGAAAACCACAGGAGGTAAAAGATCAGGTAAAAAGAGAGTGTGAGATACTGAATAGGAACGGAGGATTTGTATTTAATACTGTTCATAATATCCAGGCTAATGTTCCTTTCGAAAATGTAATTGCAATGCTTGAAACATTAAAGGAGATTAAATAGAAATATTTATCTTAGTGAATCTTTTTTTTACATAAATGAAATCATCTAGAACTAATTTAATAATAAACCCATGAGTGATATTTTAAATCAAATTGCTCTTTGTGTGGAGGCAGGTAAGATAAACAAATCTTCACCTTATCCACCAAATATGAAAGATCAGGATGGTGCCGATGAACTTGCCAGAAAAGCGCTGGAACAGGGGTTTAAACCCGATGAGATTCTTGAAAAAGCATTGATCCCTGCTATGGCAAATGTTGGTAACAAGTTCAGTCGTAAGGAGATATATGTCCCTCAGATGCTCATGTCTGCAAAAGCAATGAGCGGTGCCATGATACACCTGAAACCTTTTTTCCAATCAGGTGAAACTAAACGCAAAGGGACTTTCATTATAGGTACGGTCACAGGGGACCTTCACGACATTGGTAAAAACCTGGTTGCCATGATGGTCGAAGGCGGCGGTTGGGAAGTCATTGACCTTGGTGTTGATGTCAGCAGTGAGAAGTTCCTTAAAGCATTGGGTGAAAAACCTGATGCTGTTATCGGTCTTTCGGCACTACTTACCACAACAATGGAAAACATGAAAAAAATAGTTACTGATATTAAGTCAAGATCAGCGTCTTCGAAAATCCTTGTTGGAGGAGCACCGGTCACACAGGATTACTGCAATAAAATCGGCGCTGACTTTTATTCTCCGGATCCTCAGGGAGCAGTGAATTATCTTAGTCAACTTGTTAGCTGATGATAAGATGAAGACAATACTCCGGAGCAAAACAAAAGAGGTAATCATCAACACAGAAGGCCCGGTTATCATTATCGGGGAAAGCATAAATCCGACAAGGAGAAAAAAACTTGTATCGACTTTACAGGAAGGAAATTTTGGTTACGTTCTGGAACTGGCTAAAAGTCAGATAGATGCGATGGCTGATATGCTCGATGTAAATGTTGGTTTTCCGGGTGTTGATGATGTGAAACTGCTGCCTGAAACAGTAATACAATTGCAGAGTCATTTTGACGTACCTCTATGTCTCGATTCACCCAATCCCAAAGCAATTGAAGCTGCACTGAAAGTTATTGTGGGAAAATGCCTGATTAATTCTGTAAATGGTGAAGAAAAATCAATGAATGCTATTCTTCCGATAGCAAAAGAATATGGCGCTGCTGTAATCGGATTGACAATGGATGATGACGGCATCACACACGATCCTTATAAAAGACTTGCAATTGCTGAAAAGATAGTCAACAGGGCCGTACAAATGGGTATTAAAGAAGAGGATGTAATTATTGATCCATTAGCTATGGCAGTCAGTGCTGATCCTCATGCATGCCTCGTCACTCTTGAGACAATAAGGCTGGTTCATGAAAAACTTGGACTGAATATTACACAGGGTGCCAGCAATATCTCTTTTGGTCTGCCTGCAAGGGAAATGCTTAATATTGCACACATGGTACTTTCAATTAAAAATGGACTCACTTGTCCTATAGCAAATCCTGAAAAGATTACCGCAGCTGTCCGTGCAGCAGATCTGGTTCTTGGACGGGATGATTTTGCAATGAGGTTTATTGAATGTTCTCAAAATAAATAATGTCTCTTTTCACACCCTCCCGAAGATGGCAGCCTGCCTTCTATCCCTTTAAAAAGGAGAAGTTTTCCCTACGTCTGCTCGAAAAAACTGAGTTACTGGTAAAGGGTCCGCTCTTCGGTTGCCGTATGTGCGGTAACTGCCTTCTGCAGGAGACTGCTTTCATATGTTGTATGGAATGTCCCAAAGGATTGCGAAACGGACCATGTGGCGGAGCAACACCGGAAAAATGTTATGTCGATGAAACCCGGAAATGTATCTGGTATTGCATCTATGATAAGTCAGTCAGAATGGGTAGAGAAGAGAGACTTATGGAAGTCCTTCCACCTCTCGACTGGGACAAAGTTGGTACGGAGACATGGGGTGACGTTGTGAGGCAGATAAAAAAAGTTGGCACCTCTTTTTTTATCAAAGGTCTTTTCAAAAAAAGTCTTCCTGAGCGAAGGGAGGTATGGGAAAGTGTTTTCCGGCCTGTCAGGCAGCCTGATTGGTGGAAAGGAGATTCAGATTATCATCCACCCGGTTATTCTGAACCGGCTTCTGAACTTGAGAAAAAACTACGAAATGGAGAGTTTGTTGTTACTACTGAAATTATTCCTCCATTACATGCTGACATAAAGCGTCTTAAAGAGAATATTGAACTCGTTAAACCACATGTAGCTGCTATAAACTTTACAGATAGTTCTTCAGCTTTTCCTAGAATGTCAGCTTTTACCTGCTGTACAATCGCTGCAGGTATGAATGCAGAGCCGGTGCTTCAGATAACAGCACGTGATAATACCAGGACCGGTCTTCAGTCTAGGGTTATCGGAGCTGAAAACCTCGGAATTCACAACATTTTGTGTATTTCCGGCGACAGTCCGAGAATCGGACCAGCTCCAAAAAGCAGTATGGAGATACTTGATATTGACTCCGTTCAGATGCTTTGGATACTTCGCCGGATGAGGGATGATGGTATTTACCTCGATGGCAGGCAGATGAAACATCCACCTAAGTTTTTCCTCGGAGCAGCCGCTTCCCCTTTTGCCTCAGAGCCTCATTTCCAGGCAATGAGGGAGCATAAGAAAATCAATGCCGGAGCTCAGTTCCTTCAGACCAACCTGGTTTTTGATCCGGATGGACTTGACAGGTGGCTTGAACAGCTTTACAAAAAAGATATCCTGGGAAAAGTATTTATTCTTGTGGGTATTGCGCCCCTGAGAAGTATAAAAGTTGCACTTCATCTAAATCAAGAAATTCCCGGGGTCACTATCCCGGAAAAGATAATTAATCGGATCGAAAGAGCCGGAGACAATGCGCATGAGGAGGGAATAACTATTGCTCTGGAACTTATTGATACTATCAGGAAAAAGCAGGGAGTAAATGGTATTCATCTTATGACATTCGGGTGTGAATCGACGGTTCAGAGAATAATTGACGATGCCGGTCTCAAGCAACAATAAATTTACTTGAATTTATTATATCGTTTTAATTATCAATAAATTAACAGGTATGTTAAGAATAAATGTGTTTTTTACACTTATTCCATTGTTGCTCCTTTCTGGTTGCGGCAATGGTAAAAAATCAGAAACTCAATCTGAATTTGATTCAGTAAGCAGGGTAGCTTCCGGCAAACCTGTCGGTGTTGTAATGACAACCTATACAACAACCATGTTTGCGGACGGGAAAGACAAGACATTGATCAGAGCGTTTGTTGTGGACAGTGCCGGAAGAGAAATTGTTTCAGCAGAACTGCCTATTAAGATTTCAATAACAGGTGATGCAAAAATTGCAGGGACTGAGAACGGAACTTCTGTAACTCTCTTAAAATCTGAAAATGGTACTTCGACCTGGGAAAGCAAACTGGTTAAGGGATCCTGCCCTCTGATATTTCAGGCGGGAACCAAACCAGACAGAATTAAAGTTGAAGTAAAATCTGATAGTCTTTGGCCCGGATCTCATGAAATTCACACAATCAATCCCGATGTTAAACTTCTTAAACCTTCAGCCGACCAGGTAAAACCTGTTAAAAAAATCATAGCCAGAAGTATTGGTGCTGATATCTCCTTTACCCCTCAGCTTGAAGCAAGTGGAAGGAAATTTAAAGATAATGGCGTTGAAAAGGATATCATGCAGATCCTCTCCGATAACGGAATTAACTTCATCCGTCTCCGTCTGTTTGTAAATCCTGAAAAAGAAAAGGGATATTCTCCGGGTAAAGGATTTTGCGGACTTGAATACACAAAGCAAATGGCATTAAGAGCGAAGAAGGCAGGATTAAAACTGTTATTGAATTTTCATTACAGCGATTATTGGGCCGACCCGCAGCAGCAAAATAAACCTGATGCCTGGAAGAATCTTGATTTTCCAACCTTGAAAGATTCCATGAAAACCTACACAAAAAGAGTACTTATTGCCTTAAAAGATCAGGGGACCCTTCCTGAAATGGTTCAGATTGGAAATGAAATTAATCATGGAATGTTATGGCCTGATGGTCATATCGGCAACCTGGACAATCTGGCTGAACTTCTTAATGCCGGGATTGAAGGTGTGAAGGAGGTTGATACTTCGATTGTCATTATGATCCATCTGGCGCTTGGAGGTCAGAACAGGGAAGCTATCTTCTGGCTGGACAATATGATTGCACGGGGAGTTAATTTTGATGTTATTGGTTTGTCTTACTATCCAAGATGGCATGGAACTCTTGATGATCTGAAATTCAATACCAACGATCTCCTGATGAGATATAAAAAATTCATTAATGTTGTTGAATACTCGCAATTCAAGAACGAAATACATAAGATTGTGTTCGACCTTCCTGAGAACAGGGGAGAAGGTACATTTATATGGGAACCAATTAATATTTTCTTCAGCAGGGACGGGGAAGCCACAAAAACACTCAAAGATTACAATGAGCTGAATAAAAACTATTTAAGATAAACCTGTGGGCTTGTTTTGCGAGCATGAAAGAAAATAAGTACAACTGGACCTATTTGATAAGTATTTCCCTTGCTTCAGCAATGGGTGGTCTCCTTTTTGGTTACGATTTTGTGGTTATAGGAGGGGCAAAACCATTTTATGAAACTTTTTTCGGCATTACGACCAGCCCGTCAATGCAAGGTTGGACAATGAGTTGCGCCCTGATTGGATGTCTTGGAGGTGCAGCATTATCAGGATGGTTGAGTGACAGATATGGGAGAAAGAAGCTATTGATACTTTCTGCGGTTTTATTTATTGCAGCCTCTTTTGGGACCGGATCAGCAGGTTCTTTGGGAAGTTTTATTATTTTCCGTATACTTGGCGGAATTGGAATTGGTCTGGCATCAAATCTCTCCCCGATGTATATTGCTGAAATTACACCAGCAAATGTCAGAGGGAGGTTTGTTTCTATAAATCAGCTTACAATCGTTATAGGAATTCTTGCGGCTCAACTTATTAATTACAGGATCGCACAACCAGTACCTCAAGGCGCCACAACTGCCGATATCATGTCTTCCTGGAATGGACAAACTGGTTGGAGATGGATGTTTTATGCCTGTTCCATTCCTGCCGGACTATTTTTCATCCTAATGTGGTTTGTTCCGGAAAGCCCGAGATGGCTGGCAAAGAAAAGAGAAAATCATAAAAAAGCAATAAGCATACTTGCAAAAATTGGAGGTAATGATTATGCAGTTGAGGAACTCAGTTCAATAGAGGAGACATTTAAGACAACTACTGAAAAAACCAATCTGCGATTTTTGAAACAACCTGGTGTCTCCAAACTCTTGATTTTGGGTATAGTTTTGGCAGTATTTCAGCAGTGGTGCGGTATAAATGTTATATTTAACTATGCCCAGGAAATATTTTCCAAAGCCGGATATAGCGTTTCAGATACACTTTTTAATATAGTAATAACTGGAAGTGTAAACATGATTTTTACTTTTGTCGGAATGTTTACTGTAGACAGGCTTGGACGTAAAGCACTTATGCTTCTTGGTGCAGGTGGACTTGCAGGAATCTATTTTGTGATGGGCAGTATGTATTTTTTCCATATTCAGGGATTACCCTTGCTAATTATGGTAGTTCTTACAATTGCCTGTTTTGCAATGACACTGGGTCCGGTGGTTTGGGTAGTTCTTTCAGAAATCTTTCCTAACAAAGTACGCGGAGCTGCAATGTCAATTGCAACGTTTTCACTTTGGGCTGCCTGCTTTGTTCTGACATACACATTCCCGTTACTGAATAAAATGTTAAAAGCATCCGGTACATTCTGGCTTTATGGTTTTATTTGTTTGCTCGGATTCTGGTTCATCTTCAAAAAATTGCCGGAGACAAAAGGAAAGTCACTCGAAGAGATTGAAAAAGAACTTATTTGAATTCGAAGCATAATCTAATAAAATATTGATAATGAAGAAATTGATGTTTCTTATTCTGATTATGGGTGCGTGCACCAATCAAAATAAAGATGTTCAGCAAAAGCTTTCCCTTGCAGGTGAATGGAAATTCAGAATCGATTCACTGGACCAGGGAATTCAAAACAAATGGTACAATGAGATCAGCAGTGAAACAGTTAAGCTTCCGGGTTCTATGGCTGAAAATGGTAAGGGTAATGGGGTCACACTCAAAACAAACTGGACCGGCGATATAATTGATAAGTCGTATTTCACTGATAAAAAATATGAAAAGTATCGTCAGGCAGATAATATTAAAATACCTTTCTGGCTAAAACCGGTCAAGTACTACAAAGGAGCCGCATGGTACCAGAAGGAAATTTATTTGCCTGCAGCATGGAAAGGAAAACATATTGAGCTCATTCTGGAACGATGTCACTGGGAGTCGATTGTTTATGTAAATGGCTGGTTGGCAGGAAGCCAGAACAGTCTTGCAACACCACATGAATATGATATAACTGAGTTGCTTGTCCCTGGAAAGAATTTAATAAGCATAAGAATTGATAACAGGATGATAATTCCAATAGGGGTTAACTCTCATAGCATTAGCGATCACACTCAGTCAAACTGGAATGGAATAACCGGAAATATCTGCCTGAAAGCAACTTCACCGGTATTTATCAGTGATATTAAGGTTTATCCTGATATTCATTCCAAAACTGCCCGAGTGATTGTCGCCCTGAACAATAAGCCGGGCACTCCTTTTAAAGGGAAAATAGTTCTTAGTGCAGAAAGTTTTAACTCGAATAATCCCGGAAGTCTGGGCAGAAAAGTTGTTAAGGTCAGTACAATGTCGGGAAAAATCCAGCTGGTTGTCAATTATTCCCTTGGAAGGAAGATGCAACTGTGGAGTGAGCATAATCCTTCACTATATAAATTAATAGTTAATCTGAAAGATTCAAAGGGAAACATAATTGACAATAAATCAGTTGATTTCGGAATGCGCGAATTTAAAGCTGATGGTACCCGGTTTGAGGTCAATGGTCAGCAGGTCTTTTTAAGAGGAACGCTCGAGTGTTGTATTTTTCCACTGACAGGATACCCTCCAACAGATGTTAATTCCTGGGAAAAAGTGTTGCAGACCTGCAAAGATTATGGTTTGAATCACATACGCTTTCATTCGTGGTGTCCACCTGAAGCAGCTTTCATTGCTGCCGATAAACTCGGAATCTATTTTCATATTGAGTGCAGTTCATGGGCCAACCAGGGAACTTCAATCGGCGATAGTCTCCCGGTCGACAGGTTTATATATGACGAGAGTGACAGGATATTGAAAGCGTATGGAAATCACCCGTCATTCTGTATGCTCGCTTATGGAAATGAACCTGCCGGGAAAAACCAGAAGGAATACCTTGGAAAATTAGTAAAATACTGGAAATCAACAGATAATCGCAGGGTCTATACCTCAGGTGCAGGATGGCCCATAATTCCTGAAAATGATTATAACCTTTCGTCTGAACCACGGATTCAGCATTGGGGTGAGGGCCTGAAAAGCATAATAAACGCGGAATCACCTCAGACGATGTTTGATTATCGCGATTTCGTCTTAAAATATAATGTTCCGACAGTGAGTCACGAGATCGGACAGTGGTGTGTTTATCCCGATTTTAAAGAGATCGCAAAATATACCGGTGTTCTGAAGGCTACTAACTTTGAAATATTCCGTGAAACGCTGGATGAAAACAAAATGGGCAGCCAGGCAGAAGATTTCCTGATGGCTTCTGGTAAGCTTCAGGTTCTGTGCTATAAGGCTGATATTGAGGCTGCTCTGAGGACTCCCGGTTTTGCAGGGTTTCAGCTGCTTCAGCTTCATGATTTCCCTGGCCAGGGTTCAGCGCTTGTTGGGATACTGAATCCTTTCTTTGAATCAAAAGGGTACGTTACTCCGGAAGAGTTCAGAATGTTTTGCAATGAGACGGTTCCTCTCGCAAGAATGAAAAAAGAGGTTTTTACAACCGATGAAGTTTTTAAAGCTGATATTGAAATAGCTCATTTCGGTGCAAAACCAATAAAAAAAGCGGTAATACTTTCTCATATTGTAAATTCAAAAGGTGAATCCATTCACTCCGACAGCGTTACACTAAATGAAATTAAAATTGGGAATAATATTCAGGTGAGTGCTGTTTTAATGGATCTGGCAAAGATTGTTACTCCCCAGAAACTAACACTTGAAGTTTCAATTAAAAACACTGCTTTTAAAAACAGATGGGATTTCTGGGTCTATCCTGCAAAACAGGAAATTGATCCCGGGAAAGTTGTTGTTACTGAAAAACTGGATTCAAAAACTGAAAATATTTTAAAGAAGGGTGGTTCGGTCTTGTTACTGACATTTGGAAAAGTTGGAAAAGAAAAAGGTGCTCAGGTCGCAATAGGTTTCTCCAGCATCTTTTGGAACACTGCCTGGACACATAATCAGCCGCCTCATACTTTAGGAATTCTTTGTGATCCAAAACATGCCGTATTCAGCGAGTTTCCTACTGAGTTTCACAGTAACTGGCAGTGGTGGGACCCTATCACGCATTCACAGGCAATGATACTTGATAAATTCCCGGCTGAATTACGTCCACTTATTCAGCCTATTGATACATGGTTTGAGAACAGGCGTCTTGCCCTGGCATTTGAAACCAGAATCGGAAATGGGAAAATCATGGTTTGCAGCATCGATATGAAAGATAAAATTGAAGAGCGGCCTGTAACAAAACAACTACTTATTTCAATGCTGAAATACATGAATGG
>PMEC01000032.1 GCA_003155705.1 Bacteroidales bacterium | reverse complement strand
TTCCCTTGTATTTAAGCGTTTCATCATGGAACACTCTTGCTACTGCAGGGAGATAACTTTCTCTGCCGTTTTTAATTAACAGGTTGACAAGCGTAATTGTTATTTTTTCAACATTTTTTTCAAGTATACTTCGAAATATTGCTGTCTTTTTTGAAGGAATAATTATCGGACTTTCAAGAACTTCTNNTCAGCCATTTTACAGATCTCAGAAACAAATAACATATCTGCGCTGATTTTATCAAGAAGGTTTTTTTCAACCGCCAGTTGAAACAGAGCTCTTGAATATCTTACCGAAATTTTGCTGTCGTTCATTTCAGCTCTTAATTTTTATTGAAATCTATCTCTTTCAGATAATTATCAATCAATTTGTTTTGTCTGTCGCTCTCCTCAAGTTTTTCACCCAGTAGCTTTGATGCGATTTCAACTGAAAGGAATGCTACCTGCTCATGAATTTCAGAAAGAGCTTTTTCCTTTTCCCTTTCTATACCCTGCCGAGCTTTTTCAATCAGTTTTTCTGCTTCTTCCCCGGCTTTACCTTTGGCTTCATTTATTAATTTATCGCGGATATCTCTTGCCTCTTTGAGTATATTTTCTCTTTCTTCACGTGCCTTATGAAGGATTGTTTCATTATCTGCCTGAAGTTTTTTCATATCTTCTCTTGCTTTTTCTGCGGCTTCAAGAGATCCTTTTATCATTTCATCTCTTGCTTTGACAGCATTGAGAATGGGTTTCCATCCAAATTTTGCAAGAAGCAGGAAAAAACAAATAAATGTAAATGTGGCCCAGAATATTGTTCCAATTGCCGGTGTTGCAAGACTATTTGCTAATATCATATTTAATTGTTTTGAACGTTTTAAAATGAAGTGCTGCAACCAACCGTTGCAGCCTTCATAGCTTTTACTTGGTAATCATAGCAACAACTATTGCAAACAGTGCAGCTCCTTCTACAAGTGCTGCAGCGATGATCATAGCTGTCTGTATCTTGTTTGTGGCTTCCGGTTGTCTTGCTATGGCATCCATAGCTGATCCGCCGATTCGCCCGATACCAAGTCCTGCGCCTATTACTGCAAGACCTGCTCCAATTGCTGCAAATGTTGCTCCTGTCATAATAACTGATTTTTAGTTAAACATTTAAAAACTAATGATGTTCCTGTACTGCAAGGCTAATAAACAGCGCTGACAATAAGGTAAATACATATGCCTGAAGGAATGCCACCAGAAGTTCGAGGCAGTCCATAAAAATCACAAAAAGGATTGAAACCGGAGCTACAGCAAGTGTCCCAAAAATGAAAATCAAACAAATAAGACTTAGCACAATTATGTGCCCTGCAACAATGTTTGCAAATAAACGAATCATAAGCGCGAACGGTTTCGAAATGATACCGATAAGTTCAACCGGAATCATAATAGGCAGAAGCCAGAAAGGAACTCCAGGGGTGGCAAAGATATGCCTCCAGTATGCTTTATTTCCACTGAACTGGGTAATAAAAAAAGTACAGGCTGCCAGCACAAAAGTGACAGCAATATTTCCGGTGACATTTGCACCAAAAGGCGGTGGAAACGGGATAAGCCCCATGATATTATTAATAAGAATAAAGAAGAATACAGTCAACAGGTAGGGCATATATTTTTCATATTTATGCTTCCCTATGTTTGGAATGGCTATGTCATCCCGGACAAAAAGAATAACCGGTTCCAGGAAACTCTGAATTCCTCTTGGGGCACTTACTCCGGTTTTCTTATAGGATCTCCCCATTGAAATAAACAGCAATAATCCAATAAGCGCGGCACAAAACATTGCCACAACAGCTTTGGTTATTGATAAGTCAAGAGGCAGATTTTTCTCATCATTTTTGCCTTCTTTATTGACTGAAACAATTTTACCCTTCAAATCGCCCTCTTCAATTAGTCTGTATCCTTTGTATGCATTCCCTTCTGAAAATCTTTTTGATGAGAAAAAACTGAAACCACCCTCTTTGCTGTAAATTATTACAGGAAGATAGATCGAGACATTCTTGCCATTCTTTTTGGTAAGAATATGCCATTCGTGAGAATCAGCAATATGATCAAGAATAAAATCGCTTGCAACAAACTTTTCTTTTTGCGTTTCTTCCTTTTTTTCTTCCTGTGAAAAAAGAGAAGAACTTAAAGTTAAAAGCAAACAAAGAAGAAAAAACCCGATAAGATTCTTAATTTTCAAAACTGGCTTTCTTTTATAAAGATTTATTCTTCAATGTGTTCAATATCACCCATATTGAAAACATTGAGAATGTTAAATATAGTACAAAAAACAATAATATAAATGATAATGAGGTTTTTTTGGCGATTAAAAACCATAACAATGCAATTATCAGTTCCATCAGGAATTTAATAATTACACTGAAAAGGGTATATAATGGCTGGCTCCCGGCATCTTTTTTTTGTCCTTTCAAAAAAATAAACAGGGATATCATCGCAGTAAAATAAAAAGAGAGTGCAAGAGAGACAAAATCAGATATAGTAATTCCTATATAAAATAGTGAATTAAGCATTAAGTCTGCGCTAAACAAACAAAAAACCATAATTAACAAATAGAGTGCATATCTGAAAACCTTTTTCAAGGGAGGGAATTACTTAATGAAATCTTTCACGGCAGTGTATATGGCGGCAAGTACGCCAAGAAGTGACAGGATTACTGTAAACACCGGAGTTACGAGTCCAAAGAGTTTATCAAGTTTAATACCACCCCAGACTGTTACCAGAATTATTACAATCATCTGGACTCCAAGTCCGGTATATCTGGCATACTCTGTAAGTCCGTTATTTTCCGGGTTTTTCTCCCGGTTTTTCCTGGGGTTTTTCTTTTGAGAGGGATCCTCCATTTTCTTCAGTATCACGCATATTGCAATTACCTGTAAACCGGGCTCCCGGCTCTATGGCAAGTTTTGATGTTACAATATCTCCGAGTATTTTCGAAGAAGCTTTAAGGTTGAGCAATTGACCTACAATTATTTTGCCTTCAATAATCCCGGATACTTCAGAATTTTTGCATATTATTTCACCTTTTATTTTGCCGGTCGGTCCAAGTACCACTTTCCCTTTTGTACTGAGATTTCCTGTCAGTGATCCATCTATCCGTATATCGCCATTGGATTTAATATCGCCTGTAATATCGGTACCATTGCTGATCAGGTTAATTGTGGTATTATCAGTCTCGTTGTACTTTGCCATAATTTTTTAGTTAAAAACTACAAACTTAATAACTCACAAATATAAAAACTATTGCAGATAATGTACAGATGAAATTTTTAAAAAAACAGATTTAGGGCTATTTTGAATCGTATGCCCATTTCAGATAGATCGAGCCCCATGTAAATCCTCCGCCGAATGCAGCAAGGATCAGGATATCTCCTTTCTTAAGTTTTTTCTCATATTCCCATATACAAAGGGGAATTGTTGCGGTGGTAGTATTTCCGTAATTCTGAATGTTTATCATCACCTTTTCCGGGGGAAGACCCATTCTTCTTCCTGTTGCCTCAATAATACGCAAATTAGCCTGATGTGGCACCAGCCAGGCAATATCTTCAGATTTAAGATTGTTTTTCTCCATTATCTCCGCGGCTACATCAGCCATATTTAAAACAGCAAACTTAAATACAGTTTGTCCTTCCTGGAAGATAAAATGTTCCTTTGCATCAACTGTCTCATGTGATGCCGGTTTAGCTGAACCGCCTGCTTTCAGGTACAGATGTTTGCGACCGGAACCATCTGTCCGGAAGATATAGTCCATAATACCATATTCTTCAGTAGTTGGTTCAAGTAACACAGCTCCTGATGCATCTCCAAAGAGCGGACAGGTTGTACGGTCAGTGTAATCAGTTATGGATGACATCTTGTCGGCACCGATAATAATTACCTTTTTGTATCTGCCTGTTTCAATATAAGCGGCACCTGTCTGCAATGCAAATAAAAAGCCGGAACAGGCAGCATTAATGTCAAAGCTAAAGGCATTTTTTATACCAACTTTATCGGAAATAATATTCGCAGTAGCAGGAAACATCATATCGGGAGTTGCAGTAGCGCAGATAAGAAGATCTATCTCCTCCGGAGATGTTCCGGTTTTTTCGAGCAAGCCCTTTACTGCTTTTTCACCGAGATCCGAAGAACCCAGTCCTTCTCCCTTAAGAATTCTTCTCTCCTTTATTCCAACCCTCTGCATAATCCACTCATCAGAAGTATCGACCATTCTGGAAATCTCGTGATTATCTAACCTGTACTCAGGCACCCAGGCATTTATACCTGTTATAGCTGCACGTAATTTCCCCATGATCAAATAGCTTCCTTAATTTTCTGCGCAAGATCTGCTTTAACTACATCTCTGGTCTGCAGAATCATATTCATTATGGCTTTTCTTTTCGAAATACCATGGCCGATTATAACATTGGCATTTATACCGACAACCGGCGTTCCTCCTATATTCTCAAAATCAAGACTATCAAAAAATGAGTCTTTCAGATTACGGGCTTTATACAGAGTGTAAAATGCTTCTGCCTGCTTAAGAACAATATTTCCAACAAATCCATCGCAAACGATAACATCGGTCATAGATTTAGTGAAAAGTAAATTTCCTTCGATGTTACCGTTAAAATTGATGTTTGGATCTCCTTTCATCAATTCATATGCTGCTTTTACGGCAGGAGTGCCTTTTGATTCTTCTTCACCTATATTAAGGAGTCCGACTGTGGGTTTTTCAATACCAAGAACATATTGTGCATACAGAGAACCGAGAAGACCATATTGCAAAAGTACATCTGGTTTGCAATCCGGGTTAAGACCAACATCGAGAATAACCGAATATTTTCCTGTTATGGAAGGGATGAATGTCGCAAGTGCCGGTCTTAGAACACCGGGAATAACATTTACGGTATAACTCGCCCCAACCAGCATAGCCCCTGTATTGCCGGCACTGCAAAAGCCTTCAATAAGTCCGCTTTTCAGCATTCCGAATCCGACAGCAATGCTGGAATTCTTTTTCTGTGAAAATGCTTTGGCCGGCTGATCGGCCATTTCAATAACCTGGGTGGTATGTATTATATCGAATGAAGAAGGTTCTGCCGACAGTTTATCAAGTTTGTCCAGGATCCTGGTATCATCACCGATCAGGACCAGTCTTTCATCTTTTAATAAATAACTGAGAGAATCAATTGCTCCTTCAATTACCGAATCAGGAGCAAAATCTCCTCCCATGACATCAACACCAATTTTCATGATATCTCAGTTTGGAAGCCGTTTTAAGCAGTTACTTTCTTTTCAATTGCAAGCTTACCCCTGTAATAACCGCATTCCGGACAAACCCTGTGATACTGAACCGACGCGTTGCAGTTGGAACAGGTACTTACAGTAGGAGCAGTGGCCTTATAATGTGTCCTGCGCTTATCTCTTCTGGTTTTTGAATGTTNNTTTATGTTTCGGATGTGCCATTTCAGATATTTTTAATTATTGTTTATCAGTTTTTTTAATTCGTCCCATCGGGGATCATTTTCTTTTTCATTCTTTACGATATGCCGGCTTAACTTGTCCAGCATATCAGGGTTACAAGAGTTCGTGCCGGTTTCATCTCCGGAGTGAACCCGCTGTATCGGAAGGGCAAGGTGAATAAACTCATAAAGATATTGTTTTATATCGAGTTCATGCATGTCTGCCGGTATTGTAATTATGTCCGGATCACTATCATCCCAGTTTTTGCCGAACTTAATTAATAGCCTGTTTTCGCATGCTATATGTTGAAAAAACATTTCCAGGCATCTGTCACAGCATATTCTGACCTCACCAGTGATCTTTATAATAAGGTCAAAATGAGTAGATCGCTTATCCAGTTCTATAACAACCGAAAGATTGGCTTCTTGTATTTCTGATCCCTCAAATTCCTCAAAAAACTTATCTCCTATCTCAAAATCAAAAAGGTGGTGTCCCTCTTTTAATCCGCTTATCGGTACATTACACAAACCGGACATCTCTTTAAATTTTGGTTTGCAAAAATATAAATCCTTCTCCAATTAAAAAAATTATCAACAAAAAAGTAACATATATTACACAAAAAGGTTGTTGACCGGTATAATCCTGCATCTTGCCGAATATTTATTTAGTGTTCTGAATTCAGGGATTATTTTTGTTTCAGGTTTAAAATTATAATCAAATGAGAAACAAAGAACATCATCCGCAAACTGGTATAGGGCTTTTCTTCATAGTTCTTGGGATAGCGCTTCTGG
>PMEC01000076.1 GCA_003155705.1 Bacteroidales bacterium | reverse complement strand
TTATGGACTTTAGTCCAAAATTTCTTTATTATTAAATCGTAAAATAACCGTAATCAGAAAATAATTTGTGGTTTTATTGGTCTTTCCCGATACTCAATTTATTTAAAATAACCCTATTGTTGCAGAATGATTCCATGTTTTCAATTGTCTAATAGAAGAAGGAAAATATTTATACAGGTAAAACCTGATATGATTAAGGTTAAAGAAGGGAAAACGTTCAAAAAAATTATAAATAAAATGAAAAGATTTTTAAAATTAACAGGAGTATTGCTGATGCTTTTAATGGTTGGCAATGGATGCCGATATGCGCATCGTGGCATAAAAGGCATGATTGATCATAACCGAATGAGCAAACAAGGTGCGCAAATGAATCCCAGGCAGATGAGGGGTATGGGTCCCGGACATATGGGTCCGTATATGGCTCAATCACGTATGAATGGTATGAGAGGTGGTATGGGTATGGGCCCGGGACGAATGGGACAAATGATGGGTCGCCCCGGAATGAATGGTATGAGAGGATTTATGCCTCGCGGACCAATGAATGGCATGAGAGGAGGCTTTGGAGCTAACCAGATGTACGGGATGAGAAGAGGTATGGGACCAAACGCTTTCATGTGGCAGGGGCCGATGAGACCCGGCAGAATGATCGACAGGATCCCAAACCTTACTGATAAACAAAAGAAAGAGATTGCTGATCTCAGACAGTCACAACAGGCTGAAATGAAAAAATTCATGGATGATGTTTCGGCAAAAATGAAATCCCTAAGGGAATCAGACAGGAATAAGATGCTGAATCTCCTTACGGATGAACAGAAAAAATTTATTGAATCCGGTTCAGGAAATATGAATCCTTCTCCTGATAAAGCAAAATAATTCTGGCAAGGGAAAACAGCAACTAAGCTGTTTTCCCTTTTTCTTTTTAAGCTTCATATTTCATTAAACCTTACAAGTAACTGTCTCTTTTCGTCCCACAGTCTTAACATTAACGATTCAAAGGCAGACCAGAAAGTAATAGGTCTGATTTCCTGAAAAAGAGAATTTTCATTATGGCATTTCTTAAGATTGTAATTGGGGATCAAAGGACTTAAATGGTGAATATGATGGTAACCTATATTGCCGGTAAACCAATTTAGAATTCCAGGAAGTTTAAATAACGAGCTTCCCTTTAAGGCAACTGATTTATAATCCCAGTTTTCTGTATTCGTCCACAACACATTTCTGAATTGATGTTGTACGTAGAATAACCATAATCCATGTGCTCCTGCAATATAAAGAACAGGAAGCTGGATAAAAAGAAATTTTTTCCAGCCTATAAAATAAATAATCAGTCCAACAGCTGCAATGATTGCCAGGCTTGATAGATGAACATACAATTTTTCTTTACCCGTCATATGCTTTGCCGGCACGCGTTGCTGGAGTGTAAATACCAGCAGCGGAGCAACTCCAAAAAGGAAAAACGGGTTTCGATATAAACGGTATGAAAAACGTCTCCACCTGGAAAGATGAATATATTCATCAACAGTAAGTGTCATTACGTCACCTGTTCCACGTTTATCAAGGTTGCCAACTGTCTGATGATGTATGCGGTGTTCATTATGCCATTTGTGATAAGGAGTAAAAACAACCAATCCAGTTATAATCCCGATCACTTTATTTAAACTCTTTGATTTAAAAAAGGAACCATGTCCGCAGTCATGAAAAATGATGAATGTCCGCACCATAAAACCTGCTGCTAAAACTGATAAAATTAAAGTAAGCCAGTAAGAAGTTTTAAAGGTCAGTATCATTATTACCCAAAGAACAATATATGCTCCTAATGAGTTGATTATCTGCCACCAGCTTTTAACAGGATCAGGGCTGTTATACCTTTTAATGATTTCAATCCATTCGGCATTTGAATCTTTTTTTATGGTACTGAAATTGTCCATAGATTCAGCAGTTATTGAAAAGAGTGTCCATAAAAAGTAAATCTCCGGAAATCTGACAATAAAGTTACTTCATTTTGACCGTAAAATCAATATAATCTATTTCCCGGATTGAATGACCCTGCTTTGCTAATCTGACAGTAGAGATGGTTATGTCATTTTGTTGTCCAGATTTAGAAACTGACCATCCGGATCCACTTGACTGCAAGACTTCACGACACCCGGACAGCATTCAATTCGGATATTTTAACCAAATTTGCATCATAAAATTAATATTGAAATTGATATACCATATTCTTGATATTCTGTTTGTAATATTCCATTCTTCACTTATCCTGTTTAACAGTTTCGGATGGATTTGGAAAAAGACAAGGGTATATAACCTGATAACACTTTCTTTGACCGGCGCCTCATGGTTGTTCCTTGGATTAATATGCGGAACACTTGGATATTGTCCACTTACCGACTGGCATTTCANNCTTGCTGCTTTGTTAATCTCTGTTTATTTTAACCTTCGTGATTGGTTGAAATTTAAAAAGTCAGTTGTACCTTAGAAGATCTTTGTAGTATTTCTAAAAACGGATCTAACATCAACTTAAATGAAAGATAATCAAATGAATATCAGGCGTTCATGGACTATTCCAAGGGTCATCAGAATAATAAGTGTATTTATGACACTTATTATTTCAATCTCTTTTTCAATGTCCTCTCAGACCAGAACAACTTCCTCATCTGCTACTTCAGGGCAAAAGATTAAACAGGAAGACAAATCTGGGGCATTTGTCACTGGAATATATCGGAACCTGTTCCTGGAAGACGGGCATTCACAGAAAGAGATATTTGCAAAAAATGAAGCTGCTTTCCAGCAATTATTTCATGGCGATTCTGCTACAAGGGCTATCTATTTTGAAGCAGGCAGAAACGGAAACGGGCCTTTAGCTTATGTTAGTGATGTGCTTCATCATGACGTGAGAACTGAAGGAATATCTTATGGAATGATGATATGTGTCCAGATGAATAAAAAACCTGAATTCGATGCAATCTGGAACTGGACGATGAGTCATATGTATGTCAGTTCATCAGATCATCCATCTGAAGGCTATTTCTCATGGTCACTGAAGACCGATGGCAGTCCAAACTCAGAAACACCTGCTCCTGACGGTGAGGAGTATATGGTTATGTCTCTTTGCTTTGCATCAGGGCGATGGGGTAATGGTACAGGTATTTATAACTATCAAGACTGGGCCGACAGGATACTGACAACCATGAGGCATCACCCGGTTAAAACCGGTCAAACAAAATTCGGTACCAGAACAGTAGGTCCCATGGTAAATGAAGAGCACAGAATGATCCGTTTTGTTCCTAATGTAGGAAGAACAGATTTTACAGATCCGTCATATCATTTACCTGCCTTTTATGAACTCTGGGCTTTGTGGGGACCGGCAGCAGACAGGTCTTTCTGGGCAGCGGCAGCAGATACAAGCAGAAAATTTTTTCAAAGGGCTACAAATCTGAAAACCGGGCTCGCTCCTGATTATGCAAATTTTGATGGTACTCCATATTCCACACAATTTAACCAACGCTCAGGCAATTTCTCATTCGATGCACGAAGAACACAAATGAACTGGGCGGTTGACTGGTCGTGGTGGCACAAAGATCCGGGGGAACAAGAACTGAGTAACCGCATCCAGACATTTTTTGCCTCGCAGGGTTTGGAAACTTATGGAACACAGTACACTCTGGATGGACAATTGCTGGATAAGAATCATGCGAAGGGGCTTGTCGCAACTAATGCTGTCGTAAGTCTTGCAGCCACACATCCGCTCGCAAAAGATTTTGTCGAAGCACTTTGGAACACGCCAATCCCTTCGGCATTTAATGAAAGATATTATGATGGATTACTATATCTCATGAGCATGCTACATTGCAGCGGGGAGTTCCGGATATGGCCTCCGAAATAAAGATCTATTGCATGAAAAACATTCTACTTATTATCCTGCCGTCACTCTTGCTTAACAGCTGCGCCATGTTCAGCTATCATTATTTTGGGGAGACCCCAAAAAAGGAAGGTCATTATCCACATTTCACTAAAAAAAATTATTTGATAGGACATCTTGATGAAGATCGTGCCGGTTACCACGTAGCTTTTTATGATCTGAATCTTTCTCTCGATCCCGATAATAAAACGCTGGGAGGTGAGGTGACAATGTATTTCCGAGCTGTTAAAAAACTTAAAACCATTCGTTTCGATCTGTACAAAAACCTCGATATCTATAGCTTAAAATTTTCAGGGAAGGAAATAAAATTTGTGCGAAAAGAAAGAGCTGTTTATGCTTCACTCCCGGATTCCCTGATAATTGATAATTACTATTCAATTATTGTCAAATATGGAGGTTCCCCGGTAAAGGCAAAAAAACCTCCATGGATTGGAGGAGTTGTTTGGAAAAAAGACAAGAATGGCAATCCATGGATCGGAGTGACGTGCGAAACAGAAGGGGCCAGCATCTGGTTCCCATGTAAAGACCATCTCTCCGACGAACCCGACAGCGTCAGACTTCATATGACAGTTCCTGCCGGATTGCAGGTTGTTTCAAATGGCATAATGGAGAGCCATAAATCTGAAGGTGGCAAAGAGATATTTACCTGGTCAACTCATTATCCAATAAATATATACGATATTACCTTCTATGCCGGGAAATTTGCACATTTCAGTGATACAATGCGTACCAGTCAGGGCATTCTGAATCTTGATTATTATGTCATGCCCGAAAATCTGGAAAAAGCCAGGGAGAACTTCAGACAGGTAAAAGATGTTATTAATATTTACTCAAAATCTTTCGGATCCTATCCCTGGATTAAGGAGGGATACAAACTTGTGGAAAGTCCTTTTGAAGGTATGGAGCATCAGACTGCAATTGCCTATGGAAGCGGTTATACCAATCTCAGATGGTTGGGCGGCGATTATATAATTGTGCATGAGACTGCCCATGAGTGGTGGGGTAATGCCGTATCAGTCAGCGATTTCAGCGATATATGGCTGCAGGAGGGTTTCGCCTCTTACTCAGAAATGCTATTTGCAGAAAGTAAAAAAGGATATGACAGCTCACTCTACTATGCAGAACGCTTTCTCACCGGCACGATAAGAAATAAACTTCCGGTAGTTGGACCGCGTGACGTCAGCTATTGGGATTACAGGGACATTGATGTGTACACTAAAGGAGCAATGATTCTTCATACAATTAGAAATATTATAAATGACAGTACTATGTTCTTTGATATCCTGCAGACTTATTACCAGGAACATGCAGCTAAATCTCATGTGACAACAGCCGATTTTATTGAGGTCGTCGAACGAAAAACAGGGAAGGATTGGCATAAGTTTTTTGATGCTTATCTATATGGTCGAAAGGTTCCGTCTCTTCACTGGTTTTATGGTTCCTATGACATGGGTCCGGATCAGGACTCCGGGATTAAGACAAATATTCCATTTGTAGTAGCAAAATGGATAAACGTTCCGGAAGGATTCAGTATGCCTGTAACTCTTGATTGTGTAAATACTAACGCCTCACTTACTATAGATGTAACAACAAAACCGGATGTTTTTTTTCTTAAAGACATGACTTCATGTAATTCATTAACGTGTAATAAAAGACTATCTTATTATGATGTAGTAAAAGATGATTCTATTTTGAGGGAATTCGAAAATTTGGAATCCAGAAATAAATAGTTGCAGGGAGTCCGGAGAATTATTTGCAAGAAGGAATACCTTTCAATGGTTGGATAAGACCAGGGATAAAAAGAAACAACTATTAAAGAATGCCCACGTGAAAATGAGAGGAAGCAATTTAATTGCAAAGAGGTCAATATAAAAGTTGAGAAATTAAAACCACGTTACCGTTAAGACGCTAAGAATAATTATATTATTTATCCGGGAAAAAAACATAACTTAGATTAACATTTTGATAATTAACCCTGTTAAACCTATTATCATGAAAATACTGACTGCTACCCATCGTGGAAACAGATTGCTTATGGAGGTAATTTTCCTCTCATTTTTAGCTTTGTTAATTACCTTAATTACTTCCTGCACCGGAAAACAAAAGAATTATTCCATAATTGAATTTACCGGAGATGGTGGTGTAATGAATTACTCAAAGTCATTTTACCTTTATTCCCAAAATTCAGATAGCGCCAATCCGACAGCATTAATTGTTGGTGCAGGAGACCTGATAACGTATGGTGATGATAGATTATTTTACTGCAGGGAAACGACTCAAAACAGGTTTTCATTTAAAACCATTAAGAATGTTGATTTTATTAATGGAAAAATCAGTACTGTAAATATTCCGGGCAATGAGGATATGATCCCATGGTTTAAACAGATGAAAAACACCGATATTTCAGCTCTTGAATTTCTAAACTTTAAATCAAAGATATTGGATAAATATATTCCTTATCTGACTGAGTTATCAAAAAGCAAACCCTCGATTGGTCTTGGCTACTCTGGTGAACTTAAAGATATGGAAGGTCTTTTTAGAATTTTTAATCCGGGTTTTATTATAGGAGTAACTCTTTCAACTAAAGATTTTAAGTATTTATCCGGATTGACTAACCTTGAATTCCTTCTGGTAAATTTAAATGACTCTTTATACAGGGACCCGCTGCCTCCAATGCCCCGGTTAAAACAGCTTATTATAGGTGATAGTAAAAATGCATTTAATGAAGATGCTGATTTCCTGATCAATAATAAGCAAATTGAAAAGTTGATAATTGTGACATCCGGCAGGTTTAATTTTTCAGTCATTAATCCGCTTGATAATCTGAAAGAGTTAATTGTCAGTGGATTCGATTCAGTTGAAAATTTTGATCAAATCAAAAGTCATAAAAGCCTTGAAGTTTTGTCAATTACAGGTGAGAAAATAAGATATGATTCGACTTTGAATGAATTGCCGGATATACATTGGATGGCTTTTTCTCCAAACACATCGCAAAAGGAATTTAATCAATTTATTAAATTTCACCCGGACCTTGAGGTAGTGGAAATACTTAAGAATAAGGAAATAAGTAGTCTGAGACCTCTGTTGCAGCTGAAGAGATTCTATGGATTGACGATTACTGATACTCTTACTGACATTGCCACAATTAAATTGCTAAGAAATCTAAAATATCTTTCTCTCCCTAAAGTTGTCCTGAATGATAGTTTAATAAAAGCCGGATTGCAAAAATCTTTGCCTGACACCAGAATAGTAGCAAACCAGGGTTTTTGTCTTGGTTCAGGCTGGTTATTACTGATTATTCCTCTTATCCTGCTTTTCAGGGTCTTTGAAAATCATAAATCCGGCATGTTCCGGAACAGGATTTAATCTTTCATTTAACTCGATGGCCTGGGATAAAAAGTATATCATCTTATCTGAAGCAATTCTTTGCAGCTCGGGGTTAATGGTTTTTTCCTTTTTTATTCATTTTGAATTTCCATTTCGACTTATTTCTTTTGCAGCCCTTATGCTACCAGCTTATTTCTTCAGCCGGAACCTGAAATCTTTTTCAGACTTTAAAGAAATAGCAGGTAAATCTATCTCGCTGCAAATAACCATCTTATACAGTATTGCCGGATTATTGTCTGGTATGCTGCTTGCAATTTTTTATCGATGGTATCTGGGAACTGGATTATTTCCAAAATCCTTTCATTTTTTTTTACTTGTGGCTGCTATAATAGGAATCCTTGAGGAACTGGTTTTCAGAGGATTTATCCAGGAATATTTAAAAAGTTTAAAGTCACCGTTTTCAATATTATTCAGCACGCTTTCACACACAGGGTACAAATGCTGTTTATTTTTATCTCCTGTTGTAAAAGGAGATATTAACATTGGTTTTTTAGCTCTATGGACAATAATTGCAGGTCTGCTGTTTGGTACAATAAGACATTTTTCAAAAAGTATCCTGCCTTCTGTAATCGCGCATGCCCTGTTCGATATTCTTGTATATGCCGAATTTGTCAAGGCCCCGTGGTGGGTATGGTGACCTTTATGTCCTAACCCTGAAGTACCAGATATCTCCTTAACACCTTTAAAAAGGAATAAAACCTAAATTATGTAAATCCCTGAAAATAAAACCATAACTTTGCAGACAATTTTTATAAACCAAATATCAATTTATGGGAAGATCACAGGAAACATTTAATAAGAAGGAAGTTAGGAATAAAAAAGAGAAAAAGAGAAAAGATAAAGAGCAAAAGAAGCTGAAGAAGAAGGAGACAGGGACAAAGAGTAGCTTCGATGATATGATTGCTTACGTCGATGAATTTGGCAAGCTTTCCTCCACACCTCCCGATCCTTTAAAAAAAATGGTAGTTATTGCAGAAAATATCGAACTTGGAGCAACCAAAGATGATAATGCTCAAAAATCAGATTATATACGAAAAGGAGTAGTTACTTTTTTCAACGATTCGAAGGGTTATGGCTTCATTCGTGATCTGGAAACAAAACAGAGTGTGTTTGTCCATGCGAACAATCTCCTTGATGCAGTAAAAGAGAATAATATTGTAAGCTTTGAAATAGGCAAAGGGCCAAAAGGGCCCACTGCTTTAAAAGTTAAGCTGTTTGTAGAACAATAGCTTATCTTTTTATCGACTTCAGAAAATACGGATCAGACATCGAATTGCATTCCTTTGTTCATGTTTTGAGGAGAGTTCATCCTTCGCCGAAACAAAGAATTCCTTTTAATTATAGTTTCCTGCTCAGGAGTGAGTGTCGCCCGAAACTCTAATCTCATGTTTTTCATTTCTTCTCTGTGCGATTTGATCATTGCAACCTGCTGATCAGTCAGAGAGGCCCTGAATGCCTTCATTCTTTCTGCCGGCATTACTCTGGGATCTCCGAAAATATCCTTTTGCTTTTGAGAAATTGAAGATTTAAATTCTGCTCTGAAAGCTTTGACCTTTTCAGCTCTTAGCTTCAACATCTCTTTCTGCTTATCTGATAAATTAAGCATTCCTTTCCCGGCACCCTTAACCGGTGCCTTTGGTAACTCCTGAGAAAATACATTTCCAGTTAAAAGAAGTATAAAAAGAAGTCCGAATCCTGTTGATTTAATTATTGTTTTCATGGCTTTTAAATAAAGTTTTCTTTAATCTTTCCTTTGATAAGAAAACTCAGTCAAGGTTTAATCTCCTGGTCTAAATAAAATGTTATTTGTTGTTAAGATCAGGTAAGTTATGATCCTCAGTCCGGGACTTGAAAAACAGTCCAAAAATAATGAACCCAAATCCTGCCAGAAAGAGTAGTATACCCATCCAGAACCTGGGAGAAAAACGATAGGAAACAAATTTATAAGTACTATACTGAATATAAGTTAGAATAGAGATAAAAAGGCCTCCTCCAATTAATATGAATCCGGTTTTAATTGGAGTGAATTTCTTTTCACTGGCACGATCTTTAATGATTTCTTCTTTCCCCGGATGAATAATCATGCCGGGAATCCCTGTCTGACAATTCCAGCAAACACCGAACTCCATTCCGACCAGTTCATTGCATTTGGGGCATTTCCAGAATTTCTCGACTTCCTTTTCAAGTTCTGCGACATTTGCAGGATCACAAAGAGGATCCGGCTCATTGAAGTATTTTTTTATCTCATCCAGTCTTATTTCCACATCACTTCTTAAAGCTGCTTTTGCGTCTTTAAAATATTTTGTAAAATCAGTATCAGAAATAAGCTCCCTCTCTTTTGCAATTAACAGAACAGCATGATAGACATCTATCACGATACCTTTGGGGTCTTCAAGAATATCATAGATTTCATCATCCTGATAATCCGACAGATACTCTTTGAAAGCATTATCAGCCTCCCAGTTATCATGTTTTACGCGCTTGTTATGAGATGCAAAATTTGTTTCAATCTGTTTTAATAACTTCTCTTTCAGATCATACGAAATCAACCCTTTGTTGACAGAAACAATTAAAGCTGCTTTTACTGTCTCAGGTTCATATCCGGTGTACCGAGTTATTATCACTTTTAGTTCATTCCCTGATTTTTCTTTCAGCTTTTCTGTAAATGAGCTTACTGTATCTTCACTTTTGTAACCTCTATCAATCAAAGATGCATTCTCTTCATTTATGATAGTCCCTCCTCTATAATTTTCATTTTGATTCAAAATTTCCTGCTCTGCAATGGGATAAACTGCATTACGTTCTGATAATATATCATATATGACATTTATGACTTCAGGAATATATTCAATCCTGTTTTTAATAATACCAAGAAGGTTCTCAGTTGAATAAGTGTTGTAGTCCTTGTAAATCTTTCTTTGCCTGGAATTATAATCCTGCTTCATATTACGCTGGTTTTTCAAATGTATCGCGTTTCTCCTTATCTGTCAATCCATTTTTTAAAAGAGGCCACTTTATCGCGACTGATAACAAACAGATCGCTTTTCTCTTCGTTAATTAAAGTCAGTTGAAGTCTGCTTGAAGAGTAACTATGCATCAGCTTGATTGCATCAATGTTTACAACACAATCACGGTTGATCCTGAAAAACTTACGTGGATCAAGAATGCCTTCCAGCTGTTCAAGCGAATAATCAACCCCATAATCAATTCCCTGGAAATCTTTAAGAAAAACATTTTTTTCGCAAATATGAAAATGATTTATCTCCTTCACTGGTATTGATCTGAATTTGTCTCCTGTCCTGATCAGAAACCTGGATTTAAATTGATTTCTGAACTCATTCAGCAGCTGCCTGAAATCTGTCTTAAAAGGAGATTTGTCTGCATAAAGCTTTTTATATTTGGACAGGGCTCTGGTGAGAGATTCTTCATCAATGGGTTTCAGCAAATAATCAACACTATTCACCTTAAATGCTTTAAGCGTATAGGTGTCAAAGGCTGTGGTGAAGATCACCGGTGTGTCAATCTTAATAGTTTCGAATATCTCAAAACAGAGCCCGTCATCCAACTGAATGTCCATTAAGATCAGATCTGGATGTGTTTTTTCCTGAAGCAGGTTAATGGCTCCCTCAACAGTCTCGACTATACCTGTAACAATTGCAGATTTGTCAACTTTCTTCAACAACCTGACGAGTTTATCGGCAGCAGGCATCTCATTCTCAACAATAAGTATGTTCATGATAATAATGGTACTTTTACCTGAAAATAGTCATTTGTCTCTTCAATCACCAGGTCCCTGCCGCAAATAAGCCTGACCCGTTCTGCTAGATTCTTCAGACCGATACCTGTCGATTTTATCTGTGTAGCCATTCTTTGCAGGTTGTTCTTTATCACTATCATATCATCTTCAATAAAAACAGAGATATGAAGCGATTCCTCTATGGTGGCCTTATTATGTTTAATGGCATTCTCTACCAGGATCTGCAGAGAAACAGGAAGAATTTCATATTTATCCAACTCATTTACAACTACTTCAAGATTAATTTTACCATCATCACGTATCTTGTGAAGGAAGAAATAATCCTGGATAAAATCAACCTCGGCTTTCAATGGAACTCTATCCCTGGTTCCGTTTTCAAGAATATACCTGTATATTGAAGACAGTTTTTGAATGAACTTTTCAGCCATTTCGGGCTGTGCCCCGACTAAGGCCGATAATGTATTCATGCAATTAAAAAGGAAATGTGGATTTACCTGGCTTTTTAATGTTTCATTCTGAAATATAAGATTCTCCTCTCTCAGCTTCTGTTCCCTCTTCAGGGCACTTTGCCATTGAATAAAAATAAATAAAGCTATGGCGAAAACAAAACCCAGAATTGTTCCTTTAGACCACATTTTGAATTCGTTATGAAAAAAATAGTAAAAGGTATTTGACGGGCCTGCTCCGGTAATCATGTGCTCTGCATACAAAAACAGCAGTATAACTATCAGAGCAATTAAAAAGCAACATACAAGGAAAAGGCCAAATCTAAAGAGTACAGTTCTGGTTATATCTCTTCTTGTGGGCTGGATGTTTAACGCAGGCCGGTTGAAAATCAACCCTGCTGCAAAGATAAATAATTCAAGCTGGATAAATAAGAGAATAAAAAAGCTGATCTGATGTCCGGGAAAATCTGATCCCGGCTTAATAATGTACGATATTAGCGGAATAAACACCGAAATACCTAAGATCAATAAATGGGAGGTTAGTCTTTTCTGATCAAGAATTCTGTGCATTGTAAATGTTTCCATAATAACAAATTTAACTTTTCTTTACCCAAAGTAAAAGCTAAAGTGCCCAGATGAAAAATATATTATGCCGACTGGCATAAATAAGATGCCGGATCGTAAAAACTGGTAGCTCAGTCGCCAGAAACAGATCTTTTCTTATGGCTATAGAGAATCCAGTAACCAGAACCAGGGTTCGGGCAACTGTTTTTGACTATGCGTTTGAAATACCCGGTTTTTGTCTGATAAATTGTTCCTTTTCTATGCAATCAATCATAAAATTGGCAACGGCTTGCCGACTAATTGAAGAACCGATCTTGCCGACCCCCTTTATATTATATAGTATAGAAATATTATCACTTTTATCTGTAAGCATTACCGGTCTAACGACAGTCCAGTCAAGACCTGAACTCTCAAGCACTTTCTCCTGTGCGTCATGATCAGCATAGGAATATTTAATATTGGTTATTCTTAACATAAATCTGAAAAATGCCGGTATCTCTTTAGCTGAATCACCAACTCCGAGGGCAGTCATCACCACGATACGTTTGATGTTTTTTTCTTTCATCGCCTTTAAAGTGTTTTTCATACTTACAGACATGACATCAAGAGGTGTTTTGATCTTCCGGAATAATCCGTCCGACTGACTAATACTACTTAATACACTTATTACTGCATTGCAGCCAACCAGTGCCGTTCTGACTGTTTCAAAATCATAAGGTGTCCCTTTAATGATTTGGATGTCTAAAATATTTACATTGTCAGGATTACGTGCTATCCCAACAACATCATGACCGCGTCTTAATAACTCTGTTGCAACCAGTTTGCCAGTCCTTCCGGAAATTCCCAATATCAGTATTTTCATTATATTATGTTTTTTATTTTACTATTCTGAAGCTAAAGGCACCGGTCTGAAGTAATCCCTGTAATCTCAACCAGATAAGGAGAAGGGATTCTGTTGCCCTGGCTGCGGTAATATCGCCAAGATCAATCAGATTCTCATCTTTCCAGCCAATTTGTCTCAGAAGGTTCTTTACTTTAGTCCTGGCTGCTATGTCGTTCCCTGAAATATAATTAATATGATCTCCACCTCCTATCATGCCAGGGTTAACCATTAATCCACACCACATCGTATTTAAAGTTTTTACAACCAGTGAGTAAGGAAATGTTTTCTGGATTTCTTCACCCAGTGAATTTGTATTATTCAACCCGGGCAATAAGCTCGGGGGCATACCTTTACTGAAATCCAATGGGTTAGAAATGTCTATAAGGATTTTCCCTGAAAGGTTTTTTGCTTCAGCAAGCCTCAATGCCTCAATTGAACTGCCTCCATGTGTCGCATTGATGATAATCTCACCGAAATAGGCTGCTTTTGAGAATGTTTCAAGCCTTACTTTACTGTTTGCCTTATACCAATCACTGAAAGGAGGATTTCCATAATTGTCTTTTTCGGTTGTCGCAAGTTTTTCTGATACATTGCGGGTCCCCATAAAAACTTCATGCCCCAGTTCTATTAGTTTCGAAGCTAATGTCCGACCGACAGTTCCTGTTCCGATAATTGAGATCTTCATTTTGCTATTTATTATGAGTTGTTTGCACCAGTTTCTCCTCTAATTATTTACAGGGAGACATTGTTTTATGGAAACAATCCAGAATGGAAAATGTTTATGAACTTACCTTCCCCGGGAATATGCTCTGTTTCCTTTAGGCATATTGGTTCTTGGGCGATTATGATCTCCCCGTTGTTGTTTGGGCGCCTTGACCGGATTATGATCAAGTAAAGGAAAAGGATGATCATCCACAACCTGAATTCTTTTTGTTATCAGTTTTTCAATATCCTTCAGATAGGTTTTTTCTTCAGCATCGCAGAATGATATAGCTGTACCGTTTGCGCCGGCTCTTCCTGTCCTTCCGATTCGATGAACATATGTTTCGGAGATATTGGGAATCTCATAATTAATTACATACTCAAGATCTTCAACATCAATCCCTCTGGCAGCTATATCAGTTGCCACAAGGACACGTGTCGATTGAGATTTGAAGTTTGAAAGAGCACGTTGCCGTGCGTTTTGCGCTTTGTTACCATGAATCGCTTCGGCAATAATATTTTTTTGCTTAAGTACACGGACTACTTTATCTGCGCCATATTTGGTCCGGGTAAATACAAGAGCAGTTTTGATTTTTTTATCCTTTAACAGCTCGAGCAGAAGAGCATTTTTGTTGCCCTTATCAATGAAATAGACATACTGGTTGACAATGTCAACTGTGGATGCGGAAGGTGTAACCTCCACTTTTACAGGTTTATAAACAATAGAACCTGCCAGTTTTACGATTTCAGGAGGCATTGTTGCAGAGAAAAAAAGTGATTGTCTCTTTTTCGGCAGAGCTGCAATTATTTTCCTTACATCGTGAATAAAACCCATATCAAGCATCCTGTCGGCCTCATCAAGGACAAAAATTTCAATATCTTTTAAGGAGATAAATCCCTGATTCATAAGATCTAGCAACCTTCCTGGTGTTGCCACCAGAATATCCACTCCGTTTCGTAAAGCCGATGTTTGTGGATTCTGATTCACCCCTCCGAAAACGACAGTACATGTCAAACCTGTATACCGTCCATATGCTTTAAAACTTTCTTCAATCTGTATTGCCAGTTCCCTTGTCGGCGTAACAATAAGGCTCCTGATCTTTTTCTTCCTGTCGAAATGCTTATCAATGCTTAATAACTGAAGGATAGGCACCGCAAAAGCAGCAGTCTTTCCTGTACCAGTCTGTGCACAACCAATAAGATCTATTCCCTGGAGAATAATTGGTATAGCCTTTCCCTGAATTGGAGTTGGTATAGTATAACCCTCTTCTTTTACGGATCTGAGAATTGGTTCAATAATATTCAACGATTTAAAATCCATTTAATTAGTTTTCGTAAAATAATGTGAAATAAAAACTGCCGGATAGGGCTGGAATTATTCCATTGTTAAAATCGGACAAAGGTACTACTAATTAACCGATAATCTGTTATAACCCCAAGGCAGAATCCAGGTACATAGCTTTCTTCGGATATAAATAAGTACTTTTGATTGGATTAAAATTTTAAGAATCTAATTTTAAATAATGTCTCAGGAAAGTCAATATGATCTGATCAAAAAGCTCAAACCGGCGAGGATTATTATTCCTATTGTAATCGGACTGGCAGTAGTGGTCTGGCTGATCATGAAAGAAATCAGTACCGATGCCTTGAGTTTGTTAAGATTTACCTGGGGATCAGCTTTCTGGCTTTTTGTGGCTTTCCTGTTTCTTGCTTTCAGGACCTGGTTCTATATGGCAAGAATCAGAATCCTGACAGATAATGATCTTTCCTGGAGACAGGCCTTCAGGGTTATAATGCTTTGGGAATTCACTTCAGCAATTACTCCTTCCACTGTTGGTGGAACTGCCTTTGCAGTAATATTCCTTAACAAAGAGGGAATATCTGTAGGCAGAAGTACCTCAGTTGTTCTTGCAACTTCATTTCTCGATGAACTATATTTTGTAATCATGTTCCCTCTTCTTTTGCTGTTAATCGGTGGAAGAGCAATATTTATCACATCAGTCCATAATATAGGAGCATCCTTAATGAATAATCTGGTGACAGTCGCAATAATAGGTTATGTAATAATTCTTGCATGGGTGGTTCTTATCGGTTATGGCTTGTTTGTCAATCCGGTCGCAATTAAAAATCTGATTATAAATTTCTTCAGACTCCCGTTTTTCAGAAGGTGGAAGGAATCTGCATCTAAAGCCGGAAATGATATTATCGACAGCTCAAATGATCTGAAAAGCAAATCGTCAGGTTTCTGGTTAAAAGCATTGGTAACTACTTTCATATCATGGACTTCCAGGTACCTGGTGGTAAATGCCATCCTGCTTGCTTTCTTCACCATAAATGACCATATTTTAATATTTGCCAGGCAACTGGTCCTCTGGATAATGATGATAATAAGTCCAACNNCTTGCCATGGCAGTTATCTGGAGGATTATCAGCTATTATCCCTTTCTGATTGCAGGAGCAATAATTATTCCTTCATGGATAGAAAGAAAATTTATTCCGACAATTGTAAAAAAGAAATAGTTTTTACTAACTTGGGTTTTTACAGAAAATCATAAAGGTCTCTCTCTTATGAGTGAAGAAATTCTGAAAGCGCTGATGGAACTTTTCGCCCTGATTGTGAAGCAGGACGAAGGAATGCTTCTTAATGAGAGAGACTATGTATCTGACTTTCTTAACAAACAACTGAGTAAAGAAGCTGTAAGCGAATATCTTGATCTTTTCGATCAACTTGCAGGTCCGGTTCTGAAGCACAAGGTTAAACAGGTTATATCTGCTCCTTCGGTAAAAGATTCGGTTAAAATACTTGGAATATGTAAAAAAATAAACCGGACTCTTAATCAGGAACAGAAAGTAGTTGTTCTGATGAGGCTGTATGAGCTGGTAAATGCCGACCGTAAGTTCACCCTCCAGAGGATGAATATTATAACTACTGTTGCTGAAGTATTTAAAATTTCCCAGGATGAATTCGCTGCGATTGAACAATATATAAAAAACGATAAGCCTGAAAAGCTTGATAGTCCGGCTATTCTGATACTCAGACCGGGAGAGGAGGAGTGTGAAATCTGCAAAAAGATGCGTACCGGTTATCAGGATACAACAATCTTGGTCCTGCGAATTTCAAGTGTGGATCTTTATTTTATAAAGTACTATTCAACTGATCAGTTGTACCTTAACGGGCTTCCAATATTTTCAAGACAGGTATATTCTTTTGCTAAAGGAGGATCAGTAAAATCCAGGCAAGGACATCCGATTTATTACAGCGACATCAGTTCAAGCTTCCTTTCTGAGATTAATATCTATAAGCTCTCCTTTAACGTAGAAAATCTTACGTATAAATTTAGGGAAGGTCATGTCGCTGTTAACAATGTGAATTTTTCAGTTGAAGAGGGGAAACTTATTGGCATTCTAGGCGCCAGTGGATCAGGAAAAACCACCCTGCTAAACCTGATGAGCGGCGTACAGATTCCTACCTCCGGAACTGTAAAAATAAACGGACTGGATATTAACAAAGATTATGAAGCTATTGAAGGTGTATTGGGATATGTTCCCCAGGACGACCTGCTAATTGAAGATCTTACTGTCTTTGAAAACCTGTATTATGCTGCATGTCAATGTTTTGGCAAAAAGACTAATGAGGAGATCACAAAGCTTGTCAATCAGACACTTGCCAACCTGGGTTTATCTGAAAAACGCAATCTGAAAGTAGGTTCTCCGTTAAATAAGGTTATCAGTGGCGGTCAGCGAAAAAGATTGAACATCGCCCTTGAACTTATAAGAGAGCCGTCAGTTTTATTTCTTGATGAACCCACTTCAGGGCTTTCATCAAGGGACTCCGAAAACCTTATGGATCTTCTTCGGGATCTCACCTTAAAAGGCAAACTTATTGTAACGGTTATTCACCAGCCATCTTCAGAAATATTCAAAATGTTCGATAAAATAATCATTCTTGATCAGGGTGGTTATATGATATATTTTGGCAATCCCGTGGAATCTGTCATTTATTTTAAAACCCTTAGTGCTCAGATCAACTCATCGATAGGTGAATGTCCATCATGCGGAAATGTTAATCCTGAGTCAATTTTTAATATTGTTGATATACAGGTCGTCGATGAATTCGGAAGGTATACTGAAAAACGCAGGGTAAAGCCTTCAGAATGGGCTAATTCTTTCATTTTGAAGTATCCGGTTACAAATGTTCCGGAAATAAAAGATCCACCTCATAAAAACCTGGAAAGACCCTCCCTTTTCAGGCAGTTTATAATTTATCTCTCGAGGGATTTCAGAAGTAAAGTTGCAAACCGACAGTATTTACTCCTTACGTTACTTGAAGCGCCTGTTCTTGGATTTATTCTCTCTTTCATCATAAGGTATATCCCCGACCCCAATTCAGTACAGTATGTATTCTTTGAAAATGAGAATATTCCTATATATATCTTTATGAGCCTGATAGTCGCGCTCTTTCTTGGGCTTACAATAAGTGCAGAAGAGATCTTCCGTGACAGGAAGATCCTGAAAAGGGAACGTTTTCTTAGCCTGAGCCGGCATAGTTACCTGACATCCAAAGTTGTAATACTAATTTGTATATCGGTAATCCAGGTTCTGCTCTTCCTGATAATTGCTAATTCAATCCTCGAAATAAAAGGACTGTTTTTGCAATATTTTCTAGCCCTTTTTGTAACTGCATTTTGTGCTAATATGCTGGGATTGAACATCTCTGCTAGCTTTAATTCAGCAATCACAATATATATTGTAATTCCTTTGATAATAATCCCCATGATGGTTCTGAGTGGTGCAATGTTTCCATTCGATAAACTGAACCGGAAGATTGGAAGTGTCGACAAAGTGCCTGTTATTGCCGAGCTTATGCCTACAAGATGGACTTATGAAGCCCTTATGGTCAGCCAGTTTAAAGACAATGAGTATAATCAGTTCAGTGACAGCCAGTACGGGAGACGAGTATATGACATAAAAAAAGATCAAAGTATTGCCTATTATTATTCCATTAATCTAATTCCACATCTTATTTCGGCTCTTGAAAAAACCGACTCGCTATATATGAGCGCGTTACAGGCCAGGGTCGATCCGGGAAGAGCGCCAAGGATTGATAATATTAGAAATTCAGACAAGCTGGCATTGATTAAAAATGAACTGGAAAAGCTTACAAGAAAATACCATACACTGCAACCATTTAAAAATCTGAATGATCTTACTCCCGAGAAATATAATCATGTTATTTATGTAAACCTTCAGAAATATTTAAATTTTGTCGGAAGTACATTTGATCAGTTCGGAAACAAGGCGACAAATGACTGGGATAATTTTTTTCTAAAAAATAAAACTGAAATTAAAAAACTCGAAAATTCATATAGAAATGAGAAACTCGAGGAAATAGTTACGAAGTATTATGAGAGGGACAGAATTCTTGAGTACAAGAATAACTATGTTCAGAATTATGAACCGATTTATCTTGATCCGGAAAAGAGAGGTTTTTTGAGTTTCAGAACTCATTTCTTTGCACCTTCCAAATATATTTTTGGTATTCTGACAGATACTTTTATCTTTAATATCACCATTGTTCTGCTCAGTACAGTTTTTCTTTACATCTTGCTTTATTATGAATTATTGGGAATGGTGGTTAAGTTTTTTGAAAATTTTAAGTTCAGAAAATGAATAATCAATGGCTTCGTAATCTGAATTTTTGTACATTTGTACATTGTAATGCATCCTCCTAAATGATTGGAAGGTTATTAATTATCGGGCTAATAGTTATATTGTCAGTTTTTTCCTGTAAGAGTTCTACAAGGAAAACCGCGGAATTTGTTTTCCCTGCGGCTGACTCTATTCCTGTTTCAGAAGCTGAAAAACTTTCTGATGAAGCGATTGACGATATTTCAAAAAACATGTCATCACCTGTTGAGATTGCAGATATTCTTCAGAGAAGTAAAGTGCCTTATTCAACAAACTACCTTGCTTCATCAATAGATGCAAGCAGATTAAGTACCAGTTTTGAGAAAGCATTAAAACTCGGCATCCTGGGAGCAGATCTTGGATATCTTAACATGTACGAAAAGACTGGTACCGCCATTGATGTTCTTACTTCAATAAAAAAGCTTGCCGATGGCATTAATGTCGGTCAGTTTTTTGATTTTGAAACAATTAAACGATTATCACTGAACAGATCCAATCTCGATTCTCTTCTTTTTATTTCTAAAAATTCTTATAACCAAATTGATAAGTACCTTCGTGATAAGGGACGTGGACAACTTTCTGCACTTATGATTACAGGCGTTTGGATTGAAGGTCAATATCTTGCCACTCAGGTTCTTAAACAAAATCCTGATACTTTATTAAGAAACCGGGTAGGAGAACAAAAAGTTATTCTTAATGACTTACTTCTGCTTCTTGCTCCCTATTGTAAGTCCAGTTCTCAGTTTACTTCCATGTGCCAGAATATGCAGGAATTAAAGGAAAAATACAGGGACATAGTTATTTCATACACTGTTGGTGATCCCATTATGGTAGAAAAAAATGGAGCCCTGGTTGTAAAACAGACTGAAGAAAGTAAAGTTGAAATGAATAATGAACAACTTGTCGGAATAATCGTTTTATCACGTAGTATCAGAGACAAACTGATTTTAAATAATTAGTATGAAAAAGCTTATTGTAATTTTATCACTGTTGTTTATAGGCCGGCTTCTTTTACCGGGACAGACAACAGATCCTCTGGTAACCAAGTGCGCAATGAATTCAGGCTCAAATACAGCATACCTTAAAGACTTCAGAATTCAGCTTGGAAAAGGATCTGCACAGAATGAACTCAGACAAAAAGAGGTATTCCCGTTAAGTAAGAATATGAGGTACAGATTTACGTTATGTAATGCGGATAATTCATTAGGACAACTGATAATGAAGATTAAGGATAGCGACGGGAGAGTTCAACTTTCCACATTTGATCTGAAATCAGGTAAACTTTATCCAAATCCAAACCCGTATATTGATTTTGAATGTCAGAAAACCGGTCCATATACGCTCTATTTTGATTTCAAGGATTTTCAACAGGGAATAGGTTATGGAATTGTCTCACTGGTTAAATCCAAATAGATAACTGATCTATCTTAAATACCAGATTTGCATCATTATAATTATAATAAACAGAGCTGCGAAAAATATTTCGGGAAGGAGTTTTTTTGTGCTGACAATAAAATAATGAGCCAAAATATAGCTGATTGGAATTGCAGCTAACCAAATAAGTTCAACAGAGGCTGATGGTAAAACAAAATAAACCACAAAAGATATTATCAAGGTACAGATCAATACTGTAAAAGTCTTCCTGGCTTTGATTTTTTTATTGTTAAGCTGGAAAAGAAGATGAATCAGACTTATTAGAATAATTAACCCTGACAGTAATAGTCCGACTATCGTTAATCCTGAAAAATAATACTCGCCTGTTTTGACAAAAAGATTATCAGTCAGAACTACCCAAAGTGATAAAACGTTCTTCCCCAAAGCATAATAAATACCGGCTGTGAGCAGGGCCGGGGTTATCAAACCTATTACCAAAATAATGAGTTCCTTAAGATTTCCGGTCCGGAGGATAGCAATTCCTATTATTGCAATTAAAGCGAACCATAAAAGGTTTGCATAGAAAAGAGATCCAGTACCAATGAGAAGTGAAGCATCAAAGAAATTAAAGGCTGTACCGCTTATTCTGTACGCATCCATTATTCTGCGAATGGCAAGTAAAAGAAATAACGAAGCTGGCAATACAGGATTAAGCAGTTGGTAATGAGGAAATAAACCTGTAAGCAGGATATAAATTACCCCTGGGAGAAATGTTCTTTCGTTAATAAAGAAATGGCTGGTATTGAAATTGACTATAAGGAATGACATCAGTAAAACCAGCACAAATGAAAAAATAACTCCATATAATGCATTTTCACCTAACAACATTCTGAGCAGGTTGTAAAGAGGCATAGGATTTTGGTAGTATTGAAATGAAGGAGCCAGGTGTGGATTGATAAAAGCACTTGCCCAGATTCCTGCGGCTGTCAGAAAGATAAGGATCACCTCTCCGGGACCTGTCCCCCTGAAAAACTTTAATAACATATTATTTATAAGTCAAATCCGATATCTGTTCTATAGTAACTTCCCTCAAATGACAATAACCCTGCATTGCTATAAGATTTCTTAAGAGCTTCCTCCAAAGAGCTGCCCCAGGCACTGACTGCAAGAACCCTTCCTCCATTGGATAGTATTTTATCGCCCTCTCTTTTTGTTCCTGCATGAAAAACTACCGACTCTGAAGTCATATCAAGCCCTGAGATGATCTTCCCTTTTTCAAAAGTTCCCGGATAGCCTCCGGAAACCATCATTATTGTCGTAACAAACCTTTCATCAATATTAATTTCTCTTTTGTGAAGATCACATTTTGCAACGCCTTCAATCAATTCAAAAAAATCAGATTTAATTCTTGGAATAATAACCTCAGTTTCCGGATCCCCAAGTCTAACATTATATTCAATAACATAAGGATCATTATCGACATTAATAAGTCCGAAAAAAATAAATCCCTTGTAGATTATCCCCTCTTCAGCTAAACCCTTGATTGTTGGTTTTATTATCCTCTCCTCAACCTTTTCCATGAATTTTTTATCTGCAAAAGGAACAGGTGAAACGGCTCCCATACCACCTGTATTCAATCCGGAATCCCCCACTCCTATCCTCTTGTAGTCTTTGGCAGAGGGGAGCAACTTATATGAATGACCATCTGTAATAACGAAAACCGAGAGTTCGATCCCTTTCAGAAATTGTTCTATTACAACTTTTTTGCCCGCTTCACCGAACTTGCCATCCAGCATAGCAGATAATTCTCTGGAAGCCTCTTCAAAGTCATTCAATATTACAACACCCTTACCTGCAGCCAGACCATCAGCTTTCAGAACAAAAGGGGGTTTCTGCTTTTTCAAAAAGTGGATGGCATCTTTCCTGGTGGCATTATCAAATGTTCTGTAAGCTGCAGTCGGAATATTGTTTCTTGTCATAAATTCTTTTGCAAAATCCTTACTTCCCTCAAGCAATGCTGCTGCTTTGACCGGGCCAATAACAGGAACATTATTCAGTTCCTTATCATCAAGAAAAAAATCGTGGATTCCTTTTACAAGTGGTGCCTCAGGTCCAACAATGACAATATCAATCTTATTATGCAATACAGCACTCTTAACCTCCTCAAATTTCTCGGGATCCAATTTAAGATTGACCCCGAAAGAGGTTGTTCCGGCATTTCCAGGACCAATAAATAGCTTTGAAACTTTTTTACTCTGACTAAGTTTCCAGGCAATTGCATGTTCACGTCCGCCAGAACCAAGAATGAGAATATTCATTTTCAGGAGTTTAATAAATCCAAATGTAGCATTTCATTCCGATAAAAAAAACCGGTCAGCTGATGATTGGTTCAAACTGGAATGTCAAATCTGTAACCTTCTCCGTAAGCGAACCTAATAAAAATGTCGAGAAATTCCAATACAGTACTTTGGGGGCTATCATGAAGGACAATAATGGCGCCCGGGCAGATCTTGTTTTTCAATATTGACAGTGATCGTTCTCCTCCGAATTTTCTGTCAAAATCGTAAGGCATTATATCCCACATAATAATCTTGTAGGATCTCTTTATTGTCCGGTACTGATTTATTTTTATGCTTCCGTATGGAGGACGAAAGAGGCTGTCTGAGGTAAACTCTGCAGCTTTTTCAATATCAATAAGATACCTGTGTTTCGAAGTTAACAGGCCATTGAGATGGTAATAACCATGGTTGCCTATAATATGTCCCTCAGATTTAATCCTTATAATAAGATCGGGATTTTCAGAAGCTGCTTTGCCCGAACAGAAGAAAACTGCTCTGACCTTATTCTTTGAAAGGATATTAAGTAAAGGTATTGTTGATATAACATCCGGCCCATCATCAAAGGTCAGATATAAAACCTTTTCAGTTGTCTTTCCCCTGAAAAGAGCTTCAGGGAAAAGCCTCACTGCTAAAAAACCCGGCCTGAAAAGCCTCATATTTAATTTGTTCCGGAATACAAAGCAGAATAGAATTTATTCAATTCAGGTTCGATCTTTTTGACCATATCATCTAATTTGAGTCTTATCCCCATTCTGTAAATCTCAATCATGCTTTGCATATTAATACCTATAGGATATTCCAGGCCAAAACGGCTTTCAGGTTTGAGTGCAACAGCAAATCTGAGGTAATCAGATGAATACTGGATTATATCATCAAGTAATTTTTCACCTTCTTCCTTTTTACCGCAACCGATAAGAACTTCAGCGAGTCCTACAGAGAAGTAATCATTTGGGAGTTTGTCAATGGGTACAATGCCAAGTCCACGGTGAGCAACATCAAGAGCTTTTGCAGTGTCTCCCCTGGCTATCAACTCTTTTCCAAGGTTTCCAAATAACCTCCTGAAATTACTGAACATCCTCCTGTTATTTTCATCAAGATAAACGGATGGATAAGATACATTCCCCCAGGAAAATTTATTCATAAGATTATCATACATTACTATCGGATCGATCATACCGAATTCACCAGGTTCAGGCTGACTTGTTTTGACAGGGACAAGCCTGTAAGCCAGGCCTTCCTGGACAAAGAATTTTTCAAGTCCTTTATACTGAGTGGATGGAACTGTAGTTGAAAAATATATAGGTCGCTTCCAGTTGTTATTTGCTAACAGATCCATTATTGCCAGATCTCCTTTAAAAGCGTCGGTTTCTGAGTAAACCCAGGTCATTGGAGACAAAAGACTATCCTTATAGTAGTCTTTTACCGTTCCATTGGAAAGAACCGTTTTTGGATCAACATCAATTAGAAATTTTTTAGTGGGAAGATAATTCAGCCAATCACCTCTTCCCGAAATATCTACCTGAGCTTTTTTATCATCTATTCCGGCAAAGTTGACCACTTCCTTTATATTAACGGCTTTATCTAATCTGTCTTCTACCGGCATCTGATTCCGTTTGCCCTCAAGATACTTTTCGGAACCAAGTGAGAATGGAAGAGGGTCAGAATCATATGCTTTCTGCCTCATCATATCAATATACCAGCCGGCCTGGATATAGCTCAGATTAGCTACTCTTACATCTGTTCTGAATCCTTCTACATCCTGAACATACCAGAGAGGGAAAGAATCGTTATCTCCATATGTAAAAAGGATTGCATTCGGGGCTACAGATTTCAGATAATCTTCACCTATATCTCTTGCGGTATAACGTTTTGAGCGATCATGATCATTCCAGTTCTGGTTTCCCATAAGAGCCGGGACGGCCAGGAATACCAGAATAAAGGTCAACCCAAGAGACAGTTTATCTCCCAGGTATTTCTTCATTAAATCGTATACAAACATGAAACCCATACCAATCCAGACAGCAAAAGCGTAAAACGACCCCGCATACGCATAGTCACGTTCTCTTG
>PMEC01000105.1 GCA_003155705.1 Bacteroidales bacterium | reverse complement strand
TTCTTCCCGCTGCCACAAGGACACGAATCATTTCTTTCAGGGACAACCGGTTTTATCACCCGGTTTTCCTTGTTTCGTATCCAGTTCATTATATTAGCCGGGGCTCTTTTGTTCTTCAACTCTTTGGCCATATAGTCCATATAAGGCTCTACATGATGAAAGAACATCTTATAACCTTCGCATAAATAGTTTAATCCGGGCTTGCCATCAGGTGTTTTAAAAAACCTATGTTTCGGACATTCACCATGACAGGCATAGCGGACATCACATTGAAGGCAGTATCGTGGTAGTTTGTTTCTTTTGTCAATTCCAAAATCGAATTGCCGCTGTGACTTTACCAGGTCTATCATCGGTTTTTCAAGGATATTCCCAAGAAGGTATTCTGGATAAACAAAATGGTCGCATGAGAAGAGATCACCGTTGTGCTCCATCACAAGAGCATCTCCGCAGGTTTCGGCAAAGACGCAAATGCCAGGCATATCGCCAACAGTGTTGGCAAGAGTCGCATCAAATATCTGCACAAAATATCGTCCTACATCATATCGAACCCATTCGTCGAAAATTGTTACAAGGAATTTCCCGAAATCTTTACCCTTCACCGACCATTCAGTCACTTCAGCATCTTTCTGAAAATCATTTGAAACTAATGTCAGTATGTATTCTGACTGATCTTTTGCTTCCCTCTCTACAACAGGAAGGAATTGGATAAAAACACTACCGATACTCTTTAAAAATCGATAGGTTTCGGAGGCAAAATGAACATTGTAACTGTTAACACAGCTAAGAGTATTAAATTCCACTTTATACTTTTGCAACAGTTCTATTCCCTTCATTGCCCTTTTAAAGGTAGGTCTGCCTGAGGCAGTTTTCCGATAATGGTCATGATTATGTTCTGCACCATCTATTGAGATACCTACAAGTATCTTATTGTCATTAAAGAATTTACACCAATCATCATTCAGTCGTGTGCCATTAGTCTGAAAAGCATTTTCAATTGTTTTTCCACCTGCATATTTCTTCTGAAGTTCGAGTGCCTTTATATAATAATCCAATCCCATGAGGGTAGGCTCTCCTCCCTGCCAGGTGAAAGTCACAACAGGAACCTGATGGGCTTCAATGAATTGTTTCGTGAAATCTTCTAGCAGCTCATCCGACATTTTGAAATCCCTCTTTCCGGGATAGAGCTTTTTCTTTTCAAGATAATAACAATATGAACAATTAAGGTTACACGACGGACCGGCAGGCTTAAGCATAACATGGAAAGCATTNNAAGGGCATCTGTGAAGAGGATATCCATGGTGTGTCTGATGTAGGATACAAAAATAGTATTAACATTAACACATACAAATGTTCTTAGGAAGGGGCGAATAGGTGAGAGGGAGAAGAGGAGATTCTACTTGACCTGCAAGATCCCAAGATCTGCACAACATTTTTATTTCCAAAAACAAAAAGCGGGAAAATCTCCCGCTTTGTTATTTCCATATGCCTGATGAACCTTTATCTCGACCTTATCTCTCTTCTCATGAAGGAAACATAAGACAGAACAAAACACAGAATTGTTGCTGCAATGAGTCCGGTTACCTGTGACCAGACAAGTAATATACTCTGTCCGAGCGGAAGCGGACCAGGAATTGTTCCATAAACCTGCTCCATGGTCAAAGGTCCCAAACTGCGGACCGATGGCATCAATAATGTTGTTGTTGCGTCGCTGAAGAGCTGGTTGGGCATTATGCGCATTAAGGTCAATCTTATTGCTTCATAATTGAAAATCTGATGCTGACTGGCCATCTCCGGAGGCGCAATAGCCTTTGAAATCAAATTAACTATCATGCCATAAAAAACGGAAAAGAACAACCAGACGGCGATTCCTGCAAGCGCTGAGGTAGCAGGCTGGCGAAACTGTACAGAAAAAAGGATAGACAGATTAAGCCAAAATGCCACGTAGAATATGCTAAGTAATATAAAGAAGACAATTCGCAAAAACTCTTCTGCTGTAGGAGGAATACCTATCGAAAATAAACCAACACCCATTACGAGAAATCCAAGAGCAAAAAACATTATACTTATAACGATCATAGCAGCCACAAATTTGGCATTAAGAAGATAGTCACGATGAATGGGTTGGGAAAGTACTCTGCTCAACGTTCCTTTATTATGCTCTGAATTAACGGCGTCAAATCCCAGGCTGATGCCAAGCAACGGACCGAGAAAGCTGATAAAGATGAAGAAGGAGGGGAGACTGCCATCTGAAATTGTAAATAGTTTCAGGAAGAAGAAGGCTCCCTCAGGATCATCTGGTTTTACAGCTTTACTGATATTCGTCAATGCTGTATACATTGAACCGAGACATGTCAGAGCGATTAAGGCTACCAATATAATAAAACGCCAGCTCCGGATATGATCGGAAATTTCTTTGTGTACTATCACCCAGAAAGGATGCATTATCTTATTATTCATGACTATCACCTCCTTCAAAATAGCGGTAGTAAATATCATCAAGACCGTATTCTTTCTTATTCAGATAGTTAAGTCCAGCTCCCGACTCAACAATTGCTTTTGCTATTTCAACACTTGAATCACGCGAAGATTCTATATTGAAAATATCGTTTTTCATGTTAACGGCTATTATCCCTTCGACGGGTTTAAGTACCTCTTTTAACCAGTCTGTGGTATATTTATTCTCTGAAAAATCAGATGCTATATAAATACCGGTTTCAATAATGTATGGGCTGTTGGCGAAAAGTTTCTTCGACAGTGTCTGAATGTCACCTTCAGCAATTAATTTGCCTTTGACAAATAATCCTACTCTGTCACAAACCTGCTGTACCTGATGCAGATCGTGAGATGAAAACAAAACCGTGAGACCTTCCTCTTTACTCAGTGAAACAATTAATTCGAGGAATTCACGGACCCCTTTTGGATCGATTCCCAATGTTGGTTCATCAAGAATAATAACCTCCGGGTTTTTGATAAGTACATCAGCAAGTCCCAGCCGCTGAAGCATTCCGCGTGAATATTTTCCTGTTTTCTTTTTCCCTGCATCAGACAGACCGACTCGAATGAGTAATTGCTCAGCCTTTTGTTCAGCCTCTTCAGGTGGTATTCTGTTTAGCCTGGCTGTAAACATAAGATTTTCCAGTCCGTTCAGATTAGAGTAGAATCCAACATCTTCGGGCAGATAACCAACTCTCCTTTTGACTTCTATTGGATTGCTTGTGGAATCAATGCCACATACTTTAACTGATCCGGAAGTTGGCTCTGTTAATCCCAGCATCATTAGGATTGTCGTCGATTTACCGGCTCCATTTGGTCCAAGTAAACCGAATATATCACCTTTCCGGATTGTAAGGTTGAGTTGATCAACAGCGGTAAAGGATCCGTACTTTTTGGTCAGATCAGCAATTTCGATAATATTTTCGGCCACGGTTTACCTCCTTCCATATTTCCGGAACAGATAGTATACGCTTCCTAATGCTGCAATGATGATCATCACCCCAACCCAACCCCAAAGCAGGCGTGTTTCAACCGAGATCCTGAAGGAGATCTTTGAAGATACTTCAGGTGTCTTGGATTCCATGGAAGTCACATAATCTCCAGGTATGGCCTTCTTGTCCGCTTTTATTGTGGCAAAAACCTGTGCCGTTTTGCCAGGCTGCAGTTTGTCCACCTGTTTCGGATCGAATGTGACATCCCAATTGACAGGCGCTGAAAATTCAAATTTGATGTTATTAAGATCAGATGAACCGGTGTTATTGACAACAAGTTCCACCCTTTTAAAATCGCCTGCAGTAATTTTTGTGCTAAGCAAACCCGTCGGAGTGGACAGCTCAATATTATAGGAACCTGTAATAACCACCTCCAGCACCAGACTGGCCGACGTTGCATTCGTCGCCGCACTGACAGGAAATTTGTAACTTCCTGCCGGAACTCTTTCAGGTGGTTTAACTTCGATGAGTATCGGAGCTGAAACGTTGGCTTCAACCGGGATGGCTGTCAATGGCTGATAACTTGATTTAAAAGTCACAGTCCAGCCCCTTGGCGGCTCTGCCATCAACGCATATAGCTGCTTATCCGGTGTCCGGTTCTTTAGATTTGTGTTAAATGTAAAAGATGCATTGGCATTGCCCTGCATATTCGACTGTTCCGATGTGAATTCTGTCTTAAAAGTTCCTTGCTCAGATACGGTCACGACCAGGGGAAGCGAACTTAACCCTCCGGCCACAACCTTAAAATGATAATTTCCTTTATTGATTCTTAACGGTACATCCACTTTGAGAGAAAAGCTTTTTCTCTCACCTGGCAGTATTGAAAGTTGGCTGATGGTCCAGGTTCCTGATTTTAAAATATAAATCCAACCTTTTGGCATTCCTTCCACCGAAATTTCTACATTTTGGATCTCTTTGCTGTTGTTGATAACATCGATTGGATAATCAATCGATTCTCCCGGTGAAACGGAAATTTTTGTATAGGGGGTATACAACGTCACGCTATCGTCTGCAGCAACAGCATGACTACCAAGAGACATTATCCCAAATAAGGGCAATAAAAGAATGCTTAACAATTTCGTACGAGTTACCATATAATAATCCTCCTTTTCTTTTGATGTGTTATATTATGGAGGGCAAAATTAGAAAATTTGATTAAAATTAAAAAAATCACAAGTTTTTTTTTTATAAGCGCTCAAAAGGTTAGAATAATCAGAATAATTTTCCAATACATAATATTTTTTTGTCTTAATATCAGCATGTTAAACAAAGGGAGATTTCCTTACTAAAACTTGTACAGGAGTTTTTTCTTAAAATATATTTTGTTTAACTCAAATAAGCAAAAATCAATTCAGTTATAAATAAAAGATTACTTTAGTCAATATTAAGCATAAATTTGTTCATGATATTTAGGTTATAAGACACTATTTATAAAATACAGAAGTAATGAGAGAATTTTTATCGTTAATAATAAATCCTATTCCGGTACTCTATTTGTTGCTACTGGTCGGATTTATTCTTTTTGGACTTAACAGGAAAAGAACTGGAAAGATCATAGTATTAATTGCCGGATTATGGTTTTTCATCATCTCAACCCCGTTTTTGCCAAAGATCATTATCAAATCGCTTGAAAGTCAATATCCTCAACTAACAGATTCAAATATAAAGACCCTTCATAATTCATGTAATATAATCGTTCTTGGAAGTGGACTCACTGATGATAAAAACCTTTCTCCTAACAACCAGCTAAACTCAATAGGATTGTCACGCCTTGTCGAAGGGATAAGGATACATAGGATGATTCCAGACAGCAAACTTATACTATCAGGTTATGGTGGAAGATCAGAGCTATCAAATGCGCTTGTTTATTATCGGACAGCTCTTATCATGGGAATTGATTCTGCTTCTATGGTTATTCAGTCATTACCCTCAAATACCCGGATGGAAGCTGAAGAATATGTAAAGAATTTCGGGACAGAAAATAAACTCATTGTAGTTACAAGCGCTAATCACATGCCCAGGGCAATTATGCTCTTCCATAAAGTGGGTATCGATGCAATTGCTGCACCTGCCAACTTTTTTCTGAAATACGGATCACACAAATATCCCTGGAGGTGGATACCATCTTCAGAAAACGTAGTTATAATGGAAGCAGCCATTCATGAGGAGTTAGGTATATTGTGGGAAAAGTTAGGTGGACAATAATATATATGCCAACAAGGATTCAAAAACGGAAGACTTACATCGATACATTCAGACCTGAATTGTCGACTTCCTCAAAGTAGGTCCGAATAAGATTAGATTATAATCTTTAATTGACGGAACAACATAATTTTACTTGCCGATACAAAAGTTCTTGAATATAT
>PMEC01000208.1 GCA_003155705.1 Bacteroidales bacterium | reverse complement strand
TGTACAGGATTTTTTGGCGATGGCTGCTCTCCAGTTTGTAATAAAACTATCAGAGGAAGAAGAAAAAATTAGTAGTGATTATCTCCCCGATGCCTTAAAAGAACTGACACAAAAGATTGATTCAGTTCTCGAATCTAAAGAGTAACAGCGTTCTTTAAAATACCAAAAATTTAATTGCCCGCATTGTTTCTTCATTCATTTTTGAAACTCAACAGTTAAAACTTTGGAGCCAGACTTGGTTCAAATAGGACAGGCCTCACCCCGATTCGTCGGAATCCCGCTCTGGCGGGACAGTGGAAGTCCGAAATTTACCAGCTTCTCCAACCATACAGAAATGGGGTTTTATAAAAGTTGGGGAGACTTTGCGGGTTTTTTATTAATATATATGTATAAATAAATCTAGAGATGATTGCATTAGTAGGAAATACAATAAATGGATTAACAATGATCTTTGCCAGTGTGACCCTGGTATTAGGCTTTGGTGTCTCATATATGGTCTGGCAGATAGCATTGAGAAATAAAAGCAGAAGGATTCTAAGTGATGCTGAGGCAGAGTCTGAAGTCATCAAAAAGGAAAAAATCCTTCAGGCCAAAGAAAGATTCCTTCAGCTGAAAACCGAACATGAAAAAGTTATCAATGAGAAGAACAGCAGGATGGGGCAGGCTGAAAACAGGATTAAACAAAAGGAATTGGCTCTTTCACAGAAACTTGAAGAAACTCAGAGAAAGAAAAACGAAGCTGATGCCATAAGGGAAAACCTTACATCACAGCTTGAAATTGTTGAGAAGAAATCAGAAGAGCTTGGGCGTCTTCATAAACAGCAGGTAGAACAACTTGAAGCTATTTCGGGACTGTCTGCTGATTCAGCAAAAAATCAGCTTATCGAATCGCTTAAAGAGGAGGCAAAAACAGGTGCAATGTCCTACATAAATGAGATTCTTGATGAAGCAAAAATGACAGCCAATAAAGAGGCAAAACGGATAGTTGTTCAAACTATTCAGAGAGTTGCAGCTGAAAACGCAATTGAAAACTCAGTCACCGTTTTTCATATTGAATCTGACGAAATGAAAGGCAGGATAATTGGCCGTGAAGGACGTAATATCCGTGCTCTTGAAGCTGCTACAGGCGTTGAAATAATTGTTGATGATACGCCCGAGGCAATTGTCCTTTCAGCATTTGATCCTGTCAGGAGAGAGGTAGCCAGACTAGCGCTTCATCAGCTTGTTACAGACGGCCGCATTCACCCGGCCAGGATTGAGGAGATCGTTGATAAAACACGTAAACAGGTTGAAGAAGAGATACTTGAAGTTGGCAAACGTACGACTATTGATCTTGGTATCCATGGTTTGCACCCGGAACTGATAAGGTTAATCGGCAAAATGAAGTACAGATCATCCTACGGACAAAATCTTTTAATGCACTCAAGAGAGGTGGCAAATCTTTGCTCTATTATGGCTGCCGAGCTAGGACTAAATCCTAAAACTGCCAAAAGAGCCGGACTGCTTCATGATATAGGCAAAGTTCCTGACGATGAACCTGAATTGCCACATGCAATTTTAGGAATGAAAATGGCGGAAAAATACAAAGAGAAACCTGATATATGCAATGCAATAGGTTCCCATCATGATGAGACTGAAATGACCACTCTGATTGCTCCAATTGTCCAGGTTTGTGACGCGATCTCTGGTGCACGTCCCGGTGCAAGACGTGAAGTTGTTGAATCTTACATTAAAAGACTTAAAGAACTTGAATCTCTGGCGCTCCAGTATCCGGGTGTCATGAAAACATATGCAATTCAGGCAGGAAGGGAGTTAAGAGTAATTGTAGGAGCTGAAAAAGTTACTGATAAAGATGCAGAAAACTTATCATTTGAAATTGCAAGAAAAATTCAAAATGAGATGACCTATCCCGGGCAGATTAAAATTACTGTTATCCGGGAGACTCGAGCGGTTAATTATGCAAAATAGGGAATCATACAACCTAACAGGGCATCTTTAAAAGAAGGTGCCCTGTTCAATTATTATCGAATTCTCCTGAGTAAATTTTTCTATCTTTAAAATCTGATAAAAACCTTAAGTTAATGCGTCAAATAAAAATAGTCAATCTGGTTGGAGCACGCCCTCAAATAATAAAAGCTTCAGCTATCAGCAGGGCTATAAAAAAACTTTACCCTGAGAGAATAAAAGAAATAATTGTTCATACCGGTCAACATTACGACAGAGAAATGTCACAGGTGTTTTTCGAAGAACTTGAGATACATAAGCCACATTTCAATCTTGGAGTGGGTTCAGCAAAACATGGGAAACAAACCGGATTGATGATCACCGGAATTGAGGATATACTTCTTTCAGAAAAACCTGATTGCATCATAGTATATGGTGATACTAATTCAACACTGGCCGGGGCAATAGCTGCCTCAAAACAACATTTTCCGGTTATTCATATTGAAGCAGGTCTCCGTTCATTCAATAAATCAATGCCGGAAGAATTGAACAGAATAATGAGCGACCAT
>PMEC01000198.1 GCA_003155705.1 Bacteroidales bacterium | reverse complement strand
CGTCTCTTTTACCTGTTTCTGGTGTCCAGCCACCAGATCCCTGATACCAGTCACAGAATCTACCAGAATCGCAACCTGCCTTTTCCCTGTATCAGCAATAATTAACCTGTCGTCGATGTCAATTTCATGTGCAGCCAGTCTGAAACATTTACGAATATCAGCAACCGGTATGATCTGTCCCTTAACATTAATAATTCCGGCAATAATTTCCGGAGCTTTTGGTAAGTATCTGATTTCTATTGCATGAATTACCTTAACCACCGAATGTAAAGAAAGAGCATAAGGTTGTTCATCAAGAATGAATACCAAAATCTGCTCTGTCAATATGTGAATAGATTCGCTCATCTTATCCCTCATCCTGTACCTACGTCGGATTTACTTTTTTTAGCTCCTCAATAAATAGCTTTAATCATTTAACTTTTTTTCAGGATACTCCCATTAAACGACTCAATCAATGTTTATTACTGCATTATCAATTAATGGAAACCAAAAATAAGTCCATTAATTACGGAAAGTGTTACACAATTACAGGAGAGAGTTACAACATTCACACATTTTCTGAAACGGTGCAAAGGCGTAACGGCACAAAGGTGCAATGGTGTAAAGGTGCAATGGTGCGAAGGCATAACGCCATAACGTAATGTCTTTTAATAATGAAGTAAGGATGAAGAACAATTGAAATCAGAATGCAGAAGTACTAAATTGCTATAGATAATGAGGCAGTGTAAATGTAAATTTGCTTCCTAGACCTGGTTCGCTATCTATCCGTATTTTTCCACCGTGAATTTCAACAAATTCTTTGCAGAGTATCAGACCTAACCCGTTGCCCTTTTCATTATTGGTACCTTTTGTTGAATGAAACATGTCAATTTTAAACAGGCTTTTCTGGGCCTCCGTTGAAATCCCGATACCGTTATCTTCAACAGTAATTTCAACAAATTGTTTACATTCTGACGCACTTATTGATATTTCACCACCGATGTTGGTGTATTTTAAAGCGTTGCTGACGAGGTTTCTTAGAACTGTCTTAATCATCTGAAGGTCTGCAATTACGTACAGAGTCGATTTGATGGCATGAGTCAGTGTTATCTGCTTTTGAATGGCCGAAAAACCCATATTCACAATCTCAGCTTCTGCCAGTTCCTTTATATTAATTTTAACAGGATTGAAGCTTTTCTTCAGGTTCTGGGAAATAGTCCACTCTAAAAGTTCATCAAGAAGATTCAATGTTCTGTTGGCTGAATCAGAAGCAATGTTGATATATTTTTCAAATTCATTTATATTATAATCATTCAGGCTTTTCTTTAATATCTGAAGAACACCTAAGATAGAGCTGAAAGGGCCTCTTAAATCATGCGATAAGATTGAAATGAATTTAGAATTAGTCGTGACAACTTCGGTAATTTCAGCCGTTCGTTGTTCAAGTAGTTTTTCCAGATGTGAATTGAGTTCTTCCATTTCCTGCAATTGCAGCAGAATTTGTTTTTCCGAGGGTTCCGCATTGTCAGTATTTACGATATACAATCCCGACGATTCAGAACTTAGGTCTTTGATAAATGCAGTATTTTTGGAGAGTTTCAAATTATTCGGGAAATAATATTGTCAATTATATATTGCAGCATATTACTTGTTTACATTATTCAATTACTATCCGGATTGATGTTCCTGATCTGCCGGAGCTGTCTGAAATGTAAAGGTGTGAGACCGGTAATGCTTTTGAACTGCCTGGATAATTGTGCGGCATTACTGTAATGCATTTTAGTGGCAATCTGGGCAAGGTCCAGATCATTGTAAACGAGTAACTCTTTTACCTTTGCAATTTTATGTTTTATTATGCATTTTTCAATTGTTATGCCTTCAATTTCTGAAAACAGGGTGTTAAGGGAGAGGAAGTTCTCATTAACACTAAGACTAATGTAATCTGAATAGCTTGTTTTTAAATCTTCATCCGAAAAATGCTCCAGATCATTAATTGACCTTTTTAGTTTTTCAATAAGCTCGTTTTTCTCGATGTCTATCAATTCAAGGCCTGATAATTGCAGTCCATCATATAACCTTTTACGCTGTGATGATGATATCTCTTTTCTGGTATTAACTTCACCTAACTCAACAGTAAGATATTGAATACCGATCTTGTCCAGTTCGGTTTTGACGATCGTTTTGCAACGACTGCAGACCATATTTTTAATGTAGAGTTTCATAAATTCAATTAAATGATGAAACTAATTCAATTGACCTCAGACTGTGATCCTCAGCCCCGGATTCAAGGTAAAGATACGGACTCAATCAAGCGGAACTATTACACAATTCCATGACAGTTTTATATAATTCACACATTTTTTGATTTGCGACGTTTGTTATTCCGAAACTGCCTGAAAAACGAAGGCGTTAAACCGGTTATCTTTTTAAACTGGTTTGATAAATGCGCAACGCTGCTGTATTGCAACTTATAAGCGATATCGCTCAGGCTGAACTCACCGTAGACCAACAATTCCTTAACACGTTCAATTTTTTGTAAAATCAGGTATTTTTCAATAGTAATACCCTGTGTGCCTGAAAACAGATTACTCAGGTAGGGATAATTGTGGTTTACTTTCTTACTTATATATTCTGAAAAGTTCAGTTTTGAAATTTCATCTGAAATATGAATCATCTGGTGAACAGCATCTTTAATCTTTTCTATGATGAGTATTTTCTGATCAACCATTAGTTCCAGTCCGCTGCTTCTGAGAGCTTTATCAATTGACTGCAGTTTCTCAACAGAAATAATCTCTTTAACTTCTACTTTACCCAATTCCACCATTTTATAATTAACTCCCAGCCTACTCAATTCACTTTTTACCATTTCTATGCACCGGTCGCTTTCCATATTTCTGATCTGCAGCATCATAATATTTGTCTTTCAAAAGGGTCAATTTAATTATGCAGAATTATATTTTAACCGGAGACTACAGGGCTATAATAATGTCGAGCAGTTCCAGCTTTGATTTTCCAAGCTTATAGCCAAGGATTTCCAGCATCTCTTTTTCCTTACCTTCCAGATAGCTCAAATCATCATCGGTAATGTTCGGAAATTTTTGTATTATTTTTTCCTTCTTCTCGTTCCAGTATCCTTTTACATTTCTATTCATGATTTTTTATTTTGGGTCAGGACGGAATTCCGGACAGATAAATTTACATGAAGTAGCTTTTAGAAAAGTTACATATTTATGATAAAGATTTACATAATTCACACATTTTCAGTTATGATACATCATTACCGTTTGAATGATTTAAGGGGAGATTAGCAT
>PMEC01000096.1:13475-14383 GCA_003155705.1 Bacteroidales bacterium | reverse complement strand
TGTCAGATGAATAATTATGAGGGATTGCAAGTAGCATTTACTCGCTTTATAAAAGACTGCTGTTGTGAACGTAACGGGCTGCAATACACTGAAAATACTTCTGTACCAAAGAACAGAAACATAGTTCAGTTAAGTAAAACCAGGCATCATTTTTTTTCTGCAGCAATTTGCTCTTCAAGTGCGATATAAATAGGAGTGTATTTAAGACCGAGTTCTTTTTCCGCTTTATTCCCGTCAGCTTTAAAGCCTTCTTTCATCATTCTCAGATGTAAGAATAGATTGTTAACTAAAGATATTAGCCAATATTCGTTGCATAGCATAGTTTTACTAGAGCCCCAATGGCAAATCATAATAATAACGGCTTAACTCTTGTTTTTCTTCAGTAACAAAATTAAGCAGCATATTATCACTATTACATCGATTGCGAAGAGAAAGGTCAGTATGGTTGTCCAGTTCTTAATGCCGACAACAAAAAAACCTGTTCCTAATCCGATAAGTGGAAAGATCACCCCCAATAAAGAATCAAACTTAATTTTCATAATCAAGAGTACCCCGACAGCAAAATAAACAATGCCAAAAACCATCATTGGAGCTGAATTTGGATCGGATGGGGTTTTAATCATAGGGAGGATATGCAAGATCCCCGAAAGTAATAACAGACCAGCGGCAAAATAACGGATTGTTTTCATTTGATTAAGTTTTAGTTTATGGTTGCAGTAAACAACTATAAGTCAGAATTATGATGCAAGTTACACTCCTAAAAAACCAAAGTCAAATTTATTTTGTGATTTAAATTTAATTTTAATGTCACAGGTGGTTGATTATTATGGGTTTGCATTAAATTAGTTCATGACCTCTATCTGGTACTTTTTCTGCAAATCCCTCTCAGCGAAAAATCCGCCCGTTGT
>PMEC01000096.1:0-13423 GCA_003155705.1 Bacteroidales bacterium | reverse complement strand
GACCTCTTGCCTGTCAAGCAAGCGCTCTGAACCAACTGAGCTAACGTCCCTTGTTAAGATGCAAAAATAAAAATAATAATAGAAAAGTTTGAACTAATATGTAACTTTCAATACCCAAACATATTTTGAGGGAGGAAGTTTCCTTATCTTTTCCGGGATAGTGACAATAAAACCGTTCTCGTTTTTTTGCCATTTCAAAAAAGCTCCAGAGCCAAGCATCTCAATTTTTGATCCAACAGGAAGTGAATATGTTGTCATCCCGATTTGCGATGGCATTATTTCATCTTTGGAAGCCAGATAGTATATATAAAGAGTATTGTTCCCTTTTTTCGATATACATACCTGTCCTTCTTTATAGGGAGCCAACGCCCTGGTTCCATAGATGGCTTCACTGTTAACCTTCATCCAGGCACCAATTTCTGCCAGGAGCTTGTAGGCATCATCGTGCCATTGACCAAACGGCCCGGGAGCAATATTCAATAACAGATTTCCCCCCTTAACGACAATGTCGACAAGCAGTTGCACGGCATCTTTGCCACTCATATACTTAGCGTTCGGAACCCACGACCAGCCACCACCGGCAATTATACATGACTCCCACGGATAAGGTAGGGCCTTCTCCGGAACACGGTTTTCCGGAGTAAGATAATTCTGATTTTTACCATATACAGCCCTGTCCACCACTATTAATCCGGGTTGTTTCATCCTCGCTTTTGTTACAAGCTCATCCATCCTGATATCCTGGCTTTGTATCCTGCTGAATTTGTAATCTTTGGAAGTAATGTATCTGTAAACTTCTTCATCCGTCATTTTTTGAACCCATCCTCCGTCGAGCCACAGTATATCGATCTTACCATAATCCCCACCCAACAATTCCATTATTTGCCCCTGGGTGAACNNAGTGGCAAAGTTTGGCCACCAGTAATTTTCATTATGCCAGTCAGGTTTCGAGAAATATGCTCCGGTCCAAAATCCTTCCGTCCTGAAGGCATTAAATATCTCTTTTGCAATATTTGCCTTAGGATTTGTGTGAAAAGGTGTTTTTGATCCGGTGATGCTATAATCAGTCAGTTTTGTATCGAACATGCAAAAGCCATCATGATGTTTCGTAGTGAAAATCACATATTTCATCCCGGCATCTCTTGCCGCTTTTGCCCATTTCGCAGGGTCAAAATTTACAGGGTTGAATGTTGTCTGGAGATTCTCATACTCTTTTTTGTACTCTACATAATCAGGGTTTTTGCGGCGGCACCAACCTTCATCTTCGGCACATATCGACCAGGATTCCACAATTCCCCACTGGCTGTAGGTTCCCCAGTGCATTAGCAGACCGAATTTCAGATCCTGCCATTTTTCAATCTTATCAAGTACAAGAGGATCTGTTTCCGGCACATATTTTTCGTCTTCCTGGGAATAAGTTACAGGAATTAATACAAACAGAAGAACAAAAGCGAAAAACAAATTTGATTTCATTGATATACAATTTTCCCCTTGTAAGTTATTCCAATTTTGGAATTCGGATTTTGGAATTCGGATTGTTTTTAATCCACAATCAAAAATCCGAATTCCGAAATATTACATTCAATCCTATAACTCCCTGATTTTAACATTTCTGAACCAGACAGGATAACCATGGTCCTGTAACCCGATAAATCCTTCTTTTGCAATTCCTTCTGTAAAACCCTGAAAGCTTTTGAATTTACTTTGGGCGACCATTTCATCCCATTTCGGGGTCCATAATTCATATTCCAAAACCTTTACTCCATTCTGGATATGAGTGACTTTACCGTTTTTAACAGTAATCACCATTGTGTTCCATTCTCCGGCAGGATGTACGGTTTTTGGATCTGCTGCAATCATGTCATAAAGTGAACCTGCCAGGTGACTTGCAATTTTATTATCGGTCGCATCAACATTATCGAGAATCTGAACCTCTGGTGCCGCATAGTAAATTGGTTGTCCGGGGACTTCTCTAACATTAAAAAAGATACCTGAATTTGCCATTTTGCTTGCTTTCCAGTCAACAGAAAGCTCAAAGTTTCTGAATTTTTTTGTGGCATATAAAATATCGCCGCCGGAAGGTTGTCCCGGATTTTTCCCTTCAGCTGTAAACACTTTCATTGAGCCATCTTCAACGACCCAGTTTGTAGCCATCGCTGTTCCATTGCATTGCCTCCATCCTGTAAAGTCCTTTCCATTAAACAATAAGACCCATCCGGCTTTTTTCTCCTTTTTAGAGAGCATATTTAATCCCTGGCCCATGGAAGGTATTGATATCAGTATAGATGCAATGCATACAGATAATAAAATAATGATTCTTTTCATAGTTGAAAGTTTTAATTTATTAATCAGGCAAATTAGTGAAAATAATCCTTTGTGCGACTTCGTGTAATCCTTAGTTAACCTTTGTGGTTAAAAATCATTTCTTTTTACCATAAAGTCGACGAAGGTTAGCACAAAGGCACATAAGGGAAGAAATAAAATAGTTCAATAAATAATATTTTAAAAAAGAGAGTAGACTTAATGGTCATAATAACAGAATATTACAACAAGCGACTAAAAAAATAGTCATTTTTATTGAAAAATAGTTGCATGACTATAAAAATAGTCATATGTTTGCATTGAAGGATTGATAAAGAACGGCAAATAGGCGCAACGGCTTAAAGGCAAGAAAATAAAATATCTTGCCCCAAACCGCACACCTCGCCCCGCTCGCGAATAAAAATTAATTTGTATCACTATGCAACTCACAAAGGCAGAAGAACAGGTAATGCAGATTTTATGGGACATGAAGGAGGGTCTTGTAAAGGATGTACGCGACAGTTTCAGCGACCCAAAACCAGCAAGGAATACTGTATCAACAGTTTTGAGAATTCTGGAAAAGAAAGGGTATGTTGGTCACAAAGCTTATGCCAATGTTCATCTTTACCATCCTCTTGTTTCAAAGAGTGATTATTCCAGGAGCCAGCTTTTCGGACTTATGGAAGGTTATTTCAATAACTCGTTTCCGGCAATGGCTTCATTTTTTGCCCGGGAAAAAGACCTCACGATCAGGGATCTGGAAGAGTTACTTGAGGATACGAAAAGAGAATTATCAAAAGGGAAGGAACAGCCTGCCCCGATTTATCGGAGAAATGATAAAATCCCGCAAGACAGAAATAAAAAACGGAAGTGATGGAAGTATTTGCATTATATTTATTCAAGTCCGTTATCTGGCTTTCAGGCTTTGCGCTTGTATATCTTCTCTTTTTGCGTAATGAAAGATTTTTCCTGTTAAACAGACTTTATCTGGTCTCCGGCATTTTGATCTCTTTTTTCTTCCCGTTTATTACAGTTCATTACAATGTTGAAATCCCTGCCATAGCAAAGATTGATGCCGGAAACGCTATGTTAACGGGAGTCCGGTATAGCGGACATAGCAATGTATATAATATGGAGTCACTTTTATTGGCTCTCTATCTATCAGGGGTTTTATTTGTCTCCTTCAGGATAATAAAACAAAGCATTAGTGTTCTTAGTTCAATAAAAAAAACCGGGATTACTGAAATTCATCCTGTAAAACTGGTCAGAAATGCTGATTATACCACTTCGTTTTCATTTTTCTCCTATGTTTTTGTCAATCCTTCAGTTACAGACCTTGAGACCAAGGAGATAGTGAATCACGAGCTGGTGCATATAAGGCAAAAGCACTGGGTCGACCTGGTGCTGGTCGAATTGCTTTGTATATTACAGTGGTTTAACCCGTTAATCTGGATTTATATCAGATTTTTAAGGCAAAACCACGAATATCTTGCTGATGAGGTGGCGCTGCAGCGAACATCAGATCCGGCAGTTTACAGAGCGACTCTGTTAAACCAGCTGACGGGTTATCCCGTTGTCAGCCTGGCTAATTCATTTAGTTATTCACTTAACAAAAAAAGATTTAAAATGATGAAAAATATAGTAAGTTCACCATGGAGAAAGATGAAAATCATTTTCATTCTGCCGGTTTTTGCGATAGTTCTTTATGCTTTTGCAAAACCGGAGTATATATACTCTTTCCCGGGAAATTCCCGGGCGAAAAATCTCACTTCTTCTTTCCAGACAAAAGAGATAAAGGGAACAGTTGTACAGCAGGATGGTAAGCCTTTAGCTGGCGCGTCGTTGATTATCAGAGGAACAGCCATTGGTACTGTTTCAGATTTGAAAGGACTTTTTAAATTAAATGATGTACCGGAAGATGCATCTCTCGCAGTTTCTTTTGTCGGATTTAAATCTAAAATTCTGAAACCGGTTTTTAACTCCGACATGATTATTCAAATGGTGAGAGATACTGTTAAATATGGAAGCGTCAGTACAATGCCGCCGCCACCACCACCGTTACAGCTGACAAAAGAAAACATGAAAGCCCCGCTGATAATACTTGATGGCAAAATCATGGATATAGATGTAAATACCATCCCTATGGAAACTGTTGAATCAGTAAATGTTTTGCCGGGGAAAGAAGCAACTGTAAAATATGGAGTAACTGGCAAAGATGGGGTAATATTAATAACCACCAAGAAGGGAGGAGTACAGGTAACTGACGTGCCACCTCCACCTCCGCCACCACCGCCCGCCGGTTTGACGAACCATCCACTTATAATTCTTAATGGTAAAGTTAGTGACATTGATTTAAATAAATTAAACCCTAACACTATTGATACAATTAAAGTTCTTAAAGATGAAGTTGCAATTAAAAAATATGGTGAAAAAGGGAAGGATGGCGTCTTGGAAGTTACCACTTATAAAAACATTTCTATTGTCAATGAAAAAACTTCTTCCAATAAAGAAGCATTCATAATGGTCGAGGAAATGCCTCAATTCTTGGGAGGAAGTGAAGCAATGTCCAAGTGGATTTCTTCAAATATGAAATATCCTGAAGAAGCAGCGAAAAATAATATTTCCGGTCAGGTTTCTGTCGATTTTATTGTGACATGGCAGGGGAAGATTAAAGACGTCAAGGTAAATCAACCAGGGAATCCGTTGCTGGATGCTGAGGCTGTCAGAGTAATAAGCAACATGCCAGACTGGAAGCCTGGTAAGCAGGGGGGGAAGCCGGTAGCTGTAAACATGAAGATTCCGATTAATTTCTCAAATGAAAAGGTTCCTCTCAATTCTAAAAATAAGTAAGAAGTTTTAATAAATAAACTCTGTGGATCTCTGTGATATCTCCGGATTTCCTCTGTGTAANNGTTCATCACATCATATACGGATACCTGAAATCAGTAGCCGGAATGAGCGTCTCTTTTATTGTTCTGGGACTTACCCACCTGATTAGATTCAGGTAGCTTCCGGCTTTGTCGTTGGTGCCGGAGGCTCTTGCCCCTCCAAATGGTTGTTGGCCGACCATTGCACCCGTAGGTTTATCATTTATATAAAAGTTACCTGCAGCATAACGTAAAGTTCTGCATGCCTGTATCATGGCATATTTATCATTGCTGAATATTGCCCCGGTCAGACCGAAAGGAGAGGTCTCATCACAGAGTTTCAGGGTCTCTTCATATTTACTGTCATCATAAACAAATATTGTCATAACAGGACCGAATACCTCTTCTTCCATTGTGATGAAATGGGGATCCTTTGTGACAATTAGAGTAGGCTCAATGAAAAAGCCTTTTGTTTTATCTCCTTTCCCTCCTGCAATTATTTCAGCCGAAGAAGAGATCTGCGCTTTTTCAATATAATTCATGATGTTATTAAAAGCACTTTCATCAATTACCGCATTAACAAAATTCCCGAAATCTTTAACATCACCGACTTGTATTTCCGACATAAATTTAAGTAATTGTGCTCGTGTCTCTTCCCATAGAGATTCAGGAATATACGCCCTTGATGCAGCAGAACATTTCTGTCCCTGATATTCGAATGCTCCCCGGGTAATAGCTGTTGCAAGCTCAAGCGGATTTGCTGATTTGTGGGCAAAAATGAAATCTTTGCCCCCGGTTTCTCCAACGATCTTGGGATAGGAACGATATTTAGGAAGATTTTCAGATACCTGTTTCCAGATTGTGTTAAATGTTGCATTTGAACCGGTGAAATGAATTCCGGCCAGATCCCTGTGGTTTAAAACGACATTGCTGATAAGAGATCCCGATCCCGGCACAAAATTAATAACACCATCAGGAAGTCCGGCCTCCTTGAGAATTTTCATTAAGTAATAGTTGGAGAGGAGGGAAGTGGTCGCTGGTTTCCATACAGTTGTGTTGCCCATCAATGCGACGCTTGTGTTAAGATTTGATGCAATTGCAGTAAAGTTGAAGGGGGTAATTGTATAAATAAATCCTTCCAACGGGCGATATTCCAGCCTGTTTATACTCTGGTTATCCGAAACAGGCTGTTCCTGATAAATCATTGATGCAAAATGCGCATTAAACCGCAGGTAATCAATCACCTCACATGCTGAATCTATTTCTGCCTGGCAGGCGTTTTTTCCCTGACCAAGCATTGTTGCCGCATTCAGGATAAACCTGTACTTTTTTGAAATCAGCTCAGCTGCCCTGATCATAATAGCGGCTCGTTCCATCCATGCAAGTGTCATCCAGCATTCTTTCGCATCAAGTGCGGCCTTTATTGCAAGCGCCACCTCCTTTTCCGTCGCTTTGTGATATATTGCAAGTAAATGATTGTGATCGGTTGGCATTACAATTTTTCCGGTCTGACCGGTACGGATCTCTTTTCCTCCGATTATAAGTGGGATATCAACTACCTTGCTTCCCTGTTCCTCAAGCTCTTTTTCAAGAAGCTTCCTTTCATTGCTCCCGGAGAGATATGATAAAACAGGTTCGTTATCGGGTTCCCTGAAATTATATATAGCGTTATTCATTTATGTTTAAATGGATTATGATATTAGAACAGAATAAAGGAGTATTTGTTCGGGGTGCATATTTATAGAGCAGTCCTTCTATGAGTTCTTTTTATTTGCTGTTTTCAGAATTCTGAGAGAATTCTTTAGAATTTCAATTTTTATCTCTCCTGTAAGGTGGAGAGGTTCTCCATCAATATGAAATCTTGTTTCATCTGTAAAAATAGTTCCCGGATTTTCGCTTTCTAAATATCTGACATAATCTGATTCTTTAGCAGTTCCGTTTAAAAGCATGAAAAGAAAAACAGGAAGAAGATACTTCGGGAAAGGTTTTAAAAGGACAACATTATATTTCCCGTCATCGGGTTTTGCATGAGGAGCAAGAAATGCATCATTCCCAAATTGTCGTGTATTTGCAACAGAGACCATAAAAAACTGATCTTGAATAACCGTATCGTTAATGCGGACAGAAACTTCAAATGGCTTAAGTTTTCTTATTGCTTTAATTGTCGAGACACCATAACTCCAGAGACCTCTTATCTTGCGCTTATGAAATGAATGGGCAACAAAGCTGTCAATACCCACTCCTGCAACATTTATACAGGTGGAATCATTTATTTTCAGGACATCAATTCCGAAGTATTCATTTCTCTTGACGTCTTCAGCAAGAGTTCTGATATTTCTTTTGAATCCCATCTCCCTGGCAAAGCCGTTTCCTGAACCATATGGCAGAACTCCCAGTATTTTGTTGGTAGTGAGCAGGGAAGACGCCAGACTGTTTACCGTTCCATCTCCTCCTACTGCTATAAAAGTATCATAACAATCAAGCTTGGATTTAATGAAACTCCTGAAATCCTCAATCTCCGAAATGTTAATATAATCAAATTCATTTCTGAATTTTTTAAGCAGGCGCATCAGGTTCGATAATCTTCTTGTCCCTGCTCTCGGATTGAGTATCAGAAGGGTTTTATTATTGTTGAAATGATGCATTAATCCAATATTCAGTTTAAAAAGAGGAAACATCAAAAGTAATAACTATCCTGATTTTTTGTAACAATGACTGTATAATATTGACATTTTCATTTTAGAAGGGAATATTTTTAATCAACTTCAAAAGGTGAAAGAAATATATTTGCGGCAAAAAAATCAGAGCAGCCTCAAATCTTTGAACTTTTGAATCAGCCGTTTTTGATTAAACATTCATCATAAAAGCTTCGTATTTCAAAACCTATATTATCATAACATTTAATTGCGGCAATGTTATCAGACTTTACATTCAGCCCTATAATATCAACTGATTTTTTCAGATCATAACAGAGAACAGATGTTAATTTGCAGGCAATTTTACGCCCTCTGAAATCCGGATGTACCGCAATATTTCCAAGTGCTGCAATATGATATTCAGGAGAATAGACATGGATCCCAGCAACACCCACTAATGATCCTTCATTAAAACATCCAAAATACTTTCCTGATTCAATCATACGGCTATCGAACCAATTATCAGGATATGCAACTTTATAAAAACTGTTAATGGCATTGATATCTTTCATTTCTAACCTCCTGATATTATCCGCAGGCACAGGTTCAGGGTCCCTTGCCAGGATCATTCTGTAGTTTTGCCCATAGTCTTTAATTATATTTTCTTTTCCGAAAACATCAATCAGTCCCGGGCTCAGGTGAACATTGAATTTTTCAGGCAGGAACTGTTTTATCGATTTTATGAGTTCTGTCGGGTAATATGGGTCTTTTTCACAGAAGAGCAAAAGTGTTGATGGGTTCATCCCGGTATAAAGCAGGGCGATGGATTGTATTTCACCTTTATCATAGATGGCATACCAGAGAGTGTTGGGCCAGAAAAAGTCGTCAAGATCGCCTATTGTGTAAAGCTGCAGTTCCGGTGTCCCCGAGAGAAACCGGTAAATTTCTTCTTTGTCTCTGGTGATCCTGGTTTCCATAACACATGGCAATCAGGCCATTTTACTATATATCTCAAGAATTTCTTCCCTGTAAGCTGAAGGTGCTTCAAGGTGACCCCAGCCTGATTGTGTCTGCCATAATCCATCATAAGCCGAGTCGTGATAGGATCTCACAATATGTGGGATATTCTTTTCATTAAGGATTTCATCAAGGAGTTTTGCTTCAAACTCATTTTTAAAAAACACTATTTTTTCAAGTTTTTCCATAATTGAAAGATAAAAGACAAAAGTAGAAAGATAAAAGGGAATAGCTACTTCCAGGATTTTACAACCACGCAGTTATTCAACAGAACGTCCATAAGAAAACCAGAACAAACCCCACGGATAATAATCTGGTTTCCGGATCTCAAAATAGTCGTGTCCTTAATTGAATGGAATGTGCATATAATGGAAGAAAGCTCATTTCCGGTTTTTAGCGCCACATTAAATGTGTTTTTTTCACCGGACTGCACTGAGGCAATAGTACCTGAAACGTCGATTATTTTATTTATATACCTTGTTGAAGCAGCTTTTTCATTCTCATTAAAAGCTTTTTGAAAATCATCTGCGCTAATGGAAAAATGCGGTTTTGCTTTCTGAAGATCCCGTGGTTTTAGATTATAAAGATATAGCGCGGCAAATAAACCACCAATAGCAATAAGGACGACAACTAAAAGAGCAATTTTTACAATTGGCTTCATATTTTTACTTTGATGGAAGCGGAGAATATTTCATTGTTACCGTAACCTCAAGACTTTTTGCGATTTTATCCCTTACCAGGCCGGGGATATTTATTTTGTAATCCTCAGGGACAATATTAAACTTAGAATTTGCATTTATCCCTTCTGAGATTACTTCAATACTCCCTTTCGTAGTTATTTTATTTGTCACATCGTGAATTGTCAGATCGCCCTCAACGGTAACATCATACGACCCAATCTTTTTAAAGTCAACTGAAGACAGGTTAGTTATCCTGCCTTTAAAAATTGATTTCGGGACTTTGTCAGACTCCATATAGTTTTCATTGAAATGTTCTTCCATAAGTGCTCTGTCAAAATGAAAAGATTTTATAAGAACCTGAAAAACCAATTCCCCGGTCGAAATATCCAGAACACTTGCAACCTGATTATTGTCTGCCTTAATATCTTCCATCGGTGTATGACCATAGAAACCAATAAAACCGTTTTTTGTCATGTACTTCTGGGCGTTAGCATTAACGACCAGACATGGGAGAATCAGGAGAAAAATTAATCGTTTCATAATAAATGGTTTATTTTATGGTTTATATTTTGGACTGAAGACCATTAATTTCTTATTATTCTTAACCACTGCATTAATGCCGTGGTTAATCAAACACTTAAAATTCCCGGGCATTAGCCCCAAATCTTTCTTTACAAGGTTTAACAAACCGTGAGCAAAATGGTTTAACCGGTCATATAGCTTTATTGTTTTTTCTGCGGGTACTTTTTTAAAGTAAACACTCTTGAAATATTAAATCCTAAATGAATATCTCTGTGTCTCCATTGGCCGGTCGTCTCCCCAATAAACCCTTTCTCAATCATAGCCAGCGAGTTAGTAAGCATAATCTGGAAAACATGGCCCCCGGTTTCAATATCAACGCCAATGGATAACGGGTTATAGATCGGCTGGCTCATATATTGATTATTCGCATTAAGAAGCCAATAATATTCTGCATTAAGGCTGATACGCTTCGAAAGTTTAATTCTTCCTCCGGCTCCGATTGCATAAAGATCATTTGGATCAAGTTCTGTTCCCACTAGATTTCTGTGGACAAAACTAGGAGTGAGTTGGAAAGAGAATCCCTGACTGAATTTTCTTGCCACCAATATTTGGGCAGTATAAGAAAGTCGTGAAGAAAAGTAATTGGTGCGCGACGTGTCAGTCCATTTTAGTGAGTTAAGGGCTGCTGAAGTAAATACTGAAACTGATACAGGCATCTCCCGGACTCCCGTCGATTGCCTCAGGATACTGAATTTTGTAAAACCATCGAAGGTTTTTTCGTATGATCCCCTGCCGACACCAATCATCAGCCAGTTAAATATTCCGTATTCAAGACTGAAATGCATATTTGCCGGGCCGTCCAATCCGTATAAATTATAAGCTCCGGAGTTTAACATTCCAAAGCGGTGAGAGATTCTGAAATCAAGTTGTCCCGGAAGCATTCTTTCAATTGAATGTCCGTTAATTATTCTTGTTGACTTAAAAGTTGCCGTAGTATAATTTGTTTCAGGTGCCGTATTTTGGTTCAATAGATTCATCAGGTCGTCCTGTGCCAATAATAAAGACGGGAACAAAACTATAAGAATAAAAACAGAAAGTTGTTTCATATAGTTGATGGTTTATTAGTTATTAAGCATCCCATTCTTAATCCAGATCTGAACCTGACTTATTTTACAGGCAGATAATGACCCTGAAAGCGGCATAGCCGGGACGCCTGTTCCTTTAAGTGAATTCATTAGCATTCCGCTTGCAGCAATTGTCTGAACATTGGCATAGCTTGTCAGTGTGATCGATCCTGATGGAGCCCCTCCGCTATGACAGCTGGTACAATTACTACTTAATATAGGAACAATCGTTCCACTAAAGGTAACATTAGTTGTATCACAGGTACTGGCTAAAGATGGATAAAGCGCTTCCACATTATCGTAATAGCATGAAGCAAGGAATATTACGATGATTATAATAAGAAACAAAATATATCTGTTCATATTTTTACGCAATCTAAAATCCGAATTCCGAAATAAAAAACATCATATTTCAGAAGCAAATTACGGGCATGATAATTTAATTCTAAAATCATACAAAATTAATTATTCTTATAACCATTGTTAACCCATATCTGAAACTGCCTTATTTTACAAGCACTGAGCGATCCGGATGGTGGCATTTTGATAACCCCATTCCCGTTAAGTGCGTTCATAAGTTTCCCGTTTGCAGCAATTGTCGATACATCAGAATAGCCTGTCAGGGAGATATTTAGATTACTTGATGAAGCTGTGGTGTGGCATCCGGTACATGTCGTCTGAAGTGTCGGCCAGATAACTCCTGAAAAAGTAACAGGATTAATTGTATCACAGATTTCTCCGCACGTTTCATTAAGTGCACCATAATTGATCCATGCAGCTATGGAATCAATTTGAGCAGTGGTCAGCCTGGGGCTCGGAGATGGTGGCATTCTGCTTTCTCCGGAAGTAGTCGTAACGGATCTGTACAATTGACTTCCGCCGGGATTTCCCGGATTGACTGCATTTAATGTTGAACTGTATGTAGTAAAATTATAACCCTCCCTGTGGGTAATTGCATCATGGCACCCTGTCATGGCACAGGCTGAAACAAGAACAGGTTGTATATCCCTGGTAAAGCAAGCCCTGGCGTTATATGATGAAGGTGGTGTAACCGGAGGTAATAATGTTGTATCTCCACAGGTGGTCTGTTTTGCTCCCTGTTCAATCCATACTCTTATTATTGTTCTGTTCTCAAGGGAAAGCGGACTATTAGGAGGCATTAAATTATCCCCCGATTTAGCAACTATTGTCAGATACAGACTGCTTCCGTTTGGATTACCTGCTACAACTCCGTTACTTATATTTGTATAGCTGTTAAAGGATGATCGGGAACCTCTCGTACCATCATGACAACCGGCAATACTGCAATTATTCAGAAAAACAGGCAGAACCTGACTATTAAAACAGATCACTGGCGTATTTGAGGGGAGAAGCGTGTCATGCCGGCAGGATGATATCCAGGACATTATGGTGAAAAGTACAATAATTATCAGAAACATGTAAATATTGACAATCCTCATGCAAAAGAATTATTTGGTAAATCAGATTTTAGACAAAGATAAGTTTTCTTCACTAAGTTTCATTCAATAACGTTATTACCAGCCTGATCGTTTTGGAATCTTCACAATAATACAACGAAGTCTCATAACTCCTATTGCGAAATTTTCAGGCAAAGAATATGCTATTTATCATATTGGGACGGTTGAGGGTGAATCTTCATGCAAAAATGCACAGTACGTTTTATGACAATAGTAAAAATGACGAACATCTTTCTATTTATGATGTGTTACCATTTTTAGTGCCTGGAGAAAAATTTATTTTACCATCAGAGTATAATTCTTTCCATTCCTTATTAAATTGATTTATAAGTTCCTGTTTTTTCACCCGGGTATATCCTTTTATTTGTTTTTCTCTTGCTATGGCTAGATCAACGAAATCAAATTGCTCAAAATAGATCAGTTTATCGACATTATATTTCTGAGTAAACCCTTTTATTCTCTTCTGTTTGTGTTCATTACATCTCCTCTCCAAATCATTAGTTACTCCTGTATAAAGAACAGTATGATTGACATTTGTCAAAATATAAATGTAATATGAGTGAATTCGCATGAATTATTCTTTTATGAATTTGTGCATTTTAAAGTCTAAATTACCAATTATTATGAGATTCCTCATTCCTCCGCCTTACGGCGGATCCATTCGGAATGACAATTTATTGTTTTAAAAAGAGGGAGGAGGGGAGAGCGGGCAAAGCCCGCTCTCCCCTCCTCCCTCTAAGTATTTCTATAAAGCATTGTCATTCCGAGCTTTAGCGAGGAATCTCCCTCTTCCATATA
>PMEC01000194.1:8069-9464 GCA_003155705.1 Bacteroidales bacterium | reverse complement strand
TTGTGGCAGACGTTGGAGTAACTCCTAATCCTGCATCAAAACTCCAGACATAATTTAAAACTGTTGCATCACTTGGAACAGAATAAGTTACACCGGTTTGAGACTGGCAAACCGGACCCACTCCGGTAATTGTCATATCTGCTGGCACACCAGAATGCACTATCATGGTAACCGTATTNNTTTGTACCGTCATCCACTCCATTTAGTTTCCACTGATAAGCAGGAGTTGTTCCACCATGGGTTGGAGTAGCTGTAAATGTCACTGATGTACCAGTACAAATCGGATTAGCTGAAGGGGAAATAGAAACACTTACAGGTAGTAATGGATTGACTGTCATGGTAATCGTATTGGATGTTGCAGGGTTACCTGTAGCACATGGCGTTGCATTTGAAGTCAATATGCAAACCACCTGGTCACCATTTGACAAAGCAGCATTAGTATATGTTGTACTGTTTGTACCAACATCTGATCCATTGAGTTTCCACTGAAAAGCAGGAGTTGTTCCACCGTTGGTTGGTGCAGCTGTAAATGTAACTAATGTACCAGCACAAATCGGATTGGCTGAGGCGCCGATAGAAACACTTACAGGTAATGATGGATTAACAGTTATTGATAAAGCGGAAGAAGTCTTATCTCCACAAACATTAGTAGCTTTAACTGTAACATTCCCGGTAACAGAAATAGGTGAAAAGTCAACAGTAATTGTTCTTAGGTTTGTGGCAGACGTTGGAGTAACTCCCAATCCTGCATCAAAAGTCCAGACATAATTTGTGACAGAAGCATCAAAGGGAACCGAATAAGTAACGCTAGTCTGAGATTGACATACCGGACTTACACCAGTAATTGTCATATCTGCAGGTACACCAGGACGAACAGTCATTGTAACGGTATTGGAAGTCGCAGGGTTACCTGAAGCACATGGTGTTGCATTTGAAGTCAATACGCAAGTCACCACGTCGCCATCTGCCAAAGCAGCATTAGTATAGGAAGTACTATTTGTACCGTCATCCACTCCATTTAATTTCCACTGATAAGCAGGAGCTGCTCCACCGTTGGTTGGGGTAGCTGTAAATGTCACTGATGTACCAGTACAAATCGGATTGGCTGAAGCGCCGATTGAAACACTTACTGGTAGTAATGGATTAATTGTAACTGTTACAGGCTGAATATCAGGACAACTTAGATCGATACCAGTACCTTTAATATAATAGGTTCCCGATATAGCAACAGCGTTAGGTGAAGCTAATGGAGTTGTCGCTCCGGCATTTGTCCAGTATGTGAATGCTGTTGCTAACGACCCTGCAGTAACTGCGGGTGCTGTTAGATCAACTGTTGCCGGAGAACAGACTGCCGCTGGGGTGTTAATAACAACACACTGCCCTATTGCCTTACCC
>PMEC01000194.1:0-8004 GCA_003155705.1 Bacteroidales bacterium | reverse complement strand
ACTACATCGTAGGCAACCTGATCTCCCGTGCTTCCTTTTATCATCTGGTGTCCCGCAACAAGATTCCCTGTTGCATCTATTTCAAAAATCAGCATCTTACCGGCTGTTCCTATTCCAGACTTTCCGGCAAGAAGAAATGAATTGGTGCTATATTTTGTCATCGCATTTACNNTTTACATAAGCCGACTGGTTAGTACCATCTTTCCCGACTGTATAAGCCAGAAGATATCCATCAGCAAGAACTTCCATATCTCCGGCATATTCATCTTCAGTTCCACCTACAATTTTTGTCTGAGTAAGATACCCTGCTGAATTTATCCTTAAAAGCAACAGGTTATTATTAGCCTGCCCGGGATCAGATTTGTCAGTTGTTCCATATATTATGAAACCTCCTCCCTGATCAGGTTTGATAACTGATCCGATATCATTTCCGGTAAATCCATAAGCAAATGACCCGATAGAATCACCGGCAGCATTTATGTTCAGCAGGAAAATATCTGTATTNNATTGTACCCGCAGATGTGACCTTCACAATAAGAATATCTGTCGTACCTGGTAAAACAGTTGAAGTATCTGTAAAAGTTCCTACACAGATCAGAGACTGGTCATCAAGCTGATTAACCTTTGTACCCCAGTCGCTGAATTTTCCTCCTGCAGTTACTTTCCAGAGAACATTGCCATCCCATCCCGTTTTGAAGATTCCCATGTCCTTGGTCTGTGAAACTATGCTGCCGCCTGATCTGGTCACATCAGTGACCTCACCTGCAAAAACATATCCATCACTTACTATTGTCGCACTATAACCTATGTCCTCATACGCATCACCATAAAACTTAAGTGTATAGGGCTGGTCCTCACTTTTCTGACATGAAGCGAAAAGAAAAAATGATACGATAGTTATTTTCAGAATTGTTTTCATATCCTACTCCTTTCTTTTTGAGGGTTTATAGAAAATGTAGGTGTATCCGACGTTGATATTACACGCATTAAGCCTGAAATCAGGATCATGCCAGGCATAATAGAAATCCAGGACAGGAACTGTTGTTTGTCCACCGGTAACATTCTGATCAAATATACCTAAATTTGATCTTAATTCAACAAAGAAGAATCCTCTTGATATTTTGTATTTTAACCCGGCACCAAGCTGTCCAAAGCAATCAATCTGCACTCTGGAATCTTTCCTGTTAAGACTTTGCCCTGTCCGGCTGCTTTTATTAGCCGGGTCGGTTGGAGCAGAACTAGCAATAGCGGTTACCCCAAGATCATAAGCTGCCCCAAATCCGGCACGTCCATACAGGGTAAGTTTTCCAAAAGAGGTGAAATTATAAAGTGCGAAAAGGGGAAGTTCAATCCGCTGTTGCGATTCAGCATAGTTTATAACAGCAGATCCGGTTATATTATTGATTTTGTTGTTGAACTTCATTTGTGAAAACCCTACTTCAAAACCTAACTCCAGCTTGTTTGTAACTTTGAACCTTGATTCAGCCGAGAAGAACAAATTGCCAATATTGCTGGTGAATTTTGATTTACTCTGTTCCCCTGAAGTAAGGTGAGGAACTACAAATGTCAGAAAAGGCACATTAGTACCGGCATGAATGCTGATCTGAACAACAGGCTTGACCTTAAAACTGTTGAAAAGGTAAACAAAGCTCGAATGATCAGTCGGACTCAACTGGTATTCAGGATTATTCTTAAGGAATTCAAACATAGTCGAATCTGCCTGCTCCAGCTTATCATTCAGGAGAAATGTCTGAATAAGTAACTTATAAGCGGTCAGCTCTTCTTCCTTTTTAAATCCCGATTTCATACATTCTTTTAGTAGGGAAGGAATCTGTTCAACCTGCCCTTTACTAAACAATGACTGTGCAGTTTTCAGTTTCTCAGCACATGTACCTGCTTCCTGGGAATAAAGTGAAGCCGCAATAATAAGAAACAGGACTGTAAAAAGATAACGTAAAAACATACGATTTGGATTAGGGGTTTTCATTTCCTATATTATCTTTATTTGATTACATTTACCTTAATATTATATTCCTTATCGGAACAGGTCTTTTCATAAGCCACATCCTTGCCCACATAAGTTGACCATTCATCCTGAGTAAGATTCCTTGTCAGTGATGAGCATATGTCTTGTGCCAGTAAATCAACATGAGTAGGACGGCCAACCAGGTTAACACGTTCTTTTTCTCCATACGTTCCGGAAACAATCAGCTGTCCATCAGGACTGAATCCTATAACCAATACAAAATCCGCCATGTCATTGAAATTAATTGGAGGAGTGGTCAGGTCACTTGTATCCCAGATTTTTAGCGTTCCGTCATTACTGGCTGTTGCCATCTGGGAGATGTTTTTGGTCTTGTTGAACCGGATATCATTTACAGCTGCAGTATGGGCTTTGATCTCAGAAATCCTTTTCCTGGCTGAAATGTCCCATAATTCGACGTAACCATCCGTGTATCCAACAGCCAGGATATTTTCATCAGGTTTGAATCTGACTGTCTTAATTACTTTCCCGTCTGCAGTAGGCGGCCTGAAAACATCGGTTGTTTTTTCCGGATTCCATACCAGAGCCTTGCCGTCTTTGCTTACCCCTGCCAGATAATTTCCATTTGAAGATATATCAATCGAATTAATCTGGGTGGCTTCTGTCGTAACGTTTTTAGAGGTTCTGGCAGAAAGATCCCATTTCAGCACTTTCCCATCAAGCGAGGCAGAATAAAGGTACTTGCTGTCGAAGGAGAAAACAAGAGATTTAATTATACTTGTATGTCCTTTAAGTTCATAACCTGTACTATTGTTTTTCAGTGGGATCATTTTAATAACTGAGTTGTCGCTGCCACATGCCAGCCATGCGGCATCAGGACTTACAGATAATACTTCAACAATTTCAGCGGATGAGTAGATTACCTGGAAAATCTTGTCCTTGCCATCGAGATTCCACTTTAAGACTTTGTTATTTCCTGCTGAATCAGCGCCGGATGTGTAAAACTCTCTTTTACCGGGAATGAAAGCAATGCTCCTTATTTGACCAGTATGGCCCTTGAATACTTTATAGTTTATGTTTCCATATTGTTTAGCAACATTGTACAAACCTGAAAAGATATCAGCATCATTTGGATTTCCTTTATTATTTTTATTAAATAAATATGCCTGATATGCCAGCAAAGTCTGAAGATCTTTCTGTCCCTGTACCTGCATTGATTTGATTGACATTGACTTACCAATAGCGAGCACCTTTTGGCGAAGGGCTTCAATCTTTTGTGCTATAGCATCCTTTTCACTATTCTGAGCTCTGGTTCTTGCTTTTGTCGCTGAATCAGACTGTACTTGGGCTAGTTTTCTCTGTATATTTGCAGTATTTGCATTTTTTATTGCTTCCAGCTTTGAACTATCAGCTAGTTTTCTTTGTTTTTCAGCTAACTCAGCATTAGTTGTTGCCACGACTGCACTTGAATCAGCAAGTACTTTTTCATGCGTGGCAACAATTGCCGATGAATCAGCCTTGTGTTTCTGAATTTCAGCCTGAACCCTCTGCTGATCTGCAAGTACTTTTTGCGCGTCAGCCTGGATCTTCTGAACAAAAGCAAAAAGCATGAATCCGAGTGAAATAATCGCTGCAGTACCGACAATCATTAAAACGATCCTTGCTCTTTTCAACTGTCGTTTCTGCAGCATTATCTTATTATCCTCCTCTGCCAGATACTCCTTTTCACTGGTACGAAGGTAGACCATGGCTCTTTCATAGGCCGGGTCATATCTCTCAGCCCAGGTTAATGTTGGCTTATGCTTTTCACGCCAGTTAATTGCAATCAGAAGATCGGGAGGTCTCCAAAGAGTTGTCTTGCCCTGCTGGTACATTGCTGATGCTTCAGAAAGACGAAGATACATCTGTACAGAGGATGCCTCATCATCAACCCAGGCTTTAAGCCTGTCCCACAAACGCATAAGACTTTCGTGTGAAAGGTCAATCACAGAATCGTCAGTGAGCGGAACATTCTCCCGAGGAGTAAGAAAAGAGCGTTCTGTAATCCGGAATTTCTCAATAACTTCAAATAATTCTTCACTGGTACATTGAACTATTGATTTAATTGCTCTAACGCTTGAAGGGTGTCTGATCCCTTTATTGTCAGCGCCCTTTTCTGTTATCGTTTTAAAAATTTTTTCGCAGAGTTCTTTTCCTCTCTGACTAAGTTCCTCGAAGGCTTCATTAGCGTGCCTTGACATTGCATCACTCATCGTTCCGACGGAATCATAATCGGAATATGTTATCGGTTTGTCGGGTTCATCCAACTCCTGCCAATGAGCCCATGTCCTCATCAGTGCATGCTGGAGTACAGGCAGCTGGTCGGTCTGATCTCCAATATCATTAAGAAGAGTTTCCACCAGCTTTGGGTCAATAGTAGCTCCCGCATATTTTACAGGACCTTCGATGGCAGCTCTGTAATTTTCCTTGTTCATGTGTGGAACAAGGTAGTTACTGTTATTTATCAACTGTGTAAATACCTGAAAATGTGCACATTCCCCAATAAAATCGGAACGCATTGTAATTATAGTATAAACGTCAGTTTCTGTCTGACTGGCTGCCTCCTCAATCAGTCTCACGAATTCTGTAGCGCTTTGCTCGTGTTTAACATCTGTCCCTGCAGCCTCATATCTGAAGAGTTCCTCAAACTGGTCAACCAGTATAAGAACCTTGTCCTTTTTATTCTCCAAAAGGGTATTTACAACCTTTGAAATACCATCCGGACCTGAATTCAGCAGGGTAGAAACGGTCTGTTTATCTACGTTGCCCTTATCTTCTCCGGAAAAATTCCTGACAAAGGCTTCCGTGAGATTACCGATCGGATCGTTACCGGGTCTGAATGTTATGATTCTCCACGAAGAATTATTATCTCCGAGCTTTTTCACCCTGGGTAAAACCCCGCAATAAATCAGCGAAGATTTACCACTGCCTGAGGCACCGATAACCGTTATAAATCTGTTTTTCAGGAGCTTTTTGAGGACCTCCTCACTTTCTGCTTCCCGTCCGAAAAAAAGATCGCTCTCTTCCGGTAAAAAAGGTCTTAATCCTGGAAACGGATTAAATTTTTCTGTTTTTAAGTTTGGTCCCATAATTCAAAATATAAAACCTTACTGTATTTTTACTCCAATTACAAGCACATCATCAACCTGTTCATTAGCGCCCATCCAGTTAAAAAGTGTTGTCTTTAACAACTCCTTCTGTTCTTCAAGAGGATTATTATGAATCTCTAAAAGAAGATCTTCAAATCTTTTGATGAAAAACTTCTTGTTATCAGGTCCTCCGAACTGGTCAGCGTAACCATCAGAAAAAAGATAAATTATATCTCCCTTCTCAATATTTATTTCATTGTTCGTGAATGAAACTATCTTGTTATCAACAAATGCTCCGATAGGGAACCGGTCTCCCTTGTATTTCACTGGTGTATTATCCCTGATTAAAATAATGGGGTTGTTGGCGCCGGCAAAATCGACTTTTTTGGCTTGAAAGTCGAAAACACAGAGAGTCATATCCATACCATCTTTTATAGAAGAATCACCGGTATTTTCATTTAAAGTATTGATAACACCCTTATTAAGCTCGTCAAGTATGTCAGAGGCTTTTCTTGCCTGTTTTACCTGCACGGCATTATTCAGCTGGTTAAACCCCACAATAGACATGAAAGCTCCCGGCACACCATGACCAGTGCAATCTACAGCTGCAATCATTACTTTGTTTTCGGCCTCAGCCATCCAGTAAAAATCTCCGCTGACTATATCTTTGGGCATGTAGAATATAAAGTAGTTTTTCAATTTGGAATTGAGCAATGCAAATGAAGGAAGAATTGCTGTCTGGATTCTGCGTGCATAATAGATACTGTCCATTATATGTTTCTTCTGCTCTTCAATTTCGAGGTATGCCTCATTTAACTGGGTGTTTTTTTCAGCCAGAACATCTCTCTGTTTGGAGAGCTCTTCCTTCTGCTTCTCAATTTTAAGCGTTCTCTCTTTTACTTTTTCTTCAAGTTCGTAATAATAACTTTCGAGCTGGGCAATCATCATATTGAACTTCTCAGACAATCTTGTAATTTCATTATTCCCCAAAACTTCCGCCCTTTCCCGCAGGTTGCCATTTGTTATTCTGTCCACATTTTCAACCAGTTTAATAATAGGCAGGGTTATCTGCCTGGTTTTCCTGTAAATAAGGAATGAGAGCATTAGTATAGTAAAGACAAATACTATAATAAACTTGGTTGCCTCAATCTTAAACAAAGCTTTCTGAGCTGTGCGGTCAGAAATTATTCGTATTACAGAATCCTTATAAAGATTGGAAATGGGTTTATCCTGAATTCTTGAACTATCTTTAATACCCGAGATTTCCTTAAGATTTTCAATAACTTCAATATCCGAGCTGTCGCTGGTACTCGACCTTACCATATAAATATACTGGTACTGATACCAAAATTTCCCGTTACGTTCAATAAAACTGATTGTCCTTTTATCCTGAAATGATCTTAGAAGAGTATCTGACTGATTTTCCAGGGGCAGGACATCTTTGTTCATACAGAAAATAACATCAGCTTTCATGAATAATTCAACATCAATAATTCCGGGGGTTTCAATTTTCAACTGATTCTTGGAAACTTCAATTGCCTGAATGATATTATCAGCTTTTTTTGAATAAGCCCCAAGCTCTATTATATATTTTCCATCTTTAGTTGGCTGGTAAGAGTATTTTTTTATTCTTTTTGTATCACTCTCAACTGCAAATATAGGAGAATCAAATTGTCCGGATTTAAAGACTCCCTGCAGGTAATTTTTAGTATCTGGTCCAAAGTCAAACATATTCTTACCCAGATCTTGTTTAAAAGTAGAATTGATAATCAAACCATCTGAAGCAATTATATAAATATCTTCGTTCAGAGAATCCATTCCCAATTTATGCCGTAAAGATATCAGATCAACATTTTTAATATTTGCAGTATTTGCAAAATATTCATTAACTAGAGCAGCACTCAATTCTTTAAATCTTATGTTAAGTTCCCCATCGATAAGATTAAAGGCAATATCCTGGAATTTAAGTATTTTAGTTATCTCTTTTGAAATAATAGTGTTCTTTTCATCATTCCCTTTGGAAATTATAGATCTTGTGTTGTAGAAATTATAAATCGCAACAATAAGAAGAGCCAATAGCGTAGGAATTACAATATTGAAGATTAGCTGTCGGAATATAGTGGTTCTTCTTGAGGTCATCAGGTTATTTAGGGATCATGGATTAATTATTTATCAAGATAATTGAATACTCGAAATGCATCTTCAGGATAGAAATTCCGAAAATCTTCAATTACTTTGAGCGGAAGGAGATAAAAGAAAGCATCAGAAGCAACATGTTGATTAATATATTCAACCAGGTTGTTTTGGGAAACGGTAGAAACATCATCCACTGAATAATCTGAAGTCAGTTTCCAGAAAATTGAGTCTTGAATTTCTTTTAAGACAGATAAATCGGTAGTACTGTAATATTTCATAAAACCAGCAAGTAAGATCAGTTCATCATTGGGGATATCATGAAATATTTGGGACAGGAACTTAACTTTTTCAAATATAAACTCAGAAGCGGGAAGATTGCCGGCGATAATCTCACCGATCAGGTTCGCATTAAGATGGGGTAATCTGTTAATGACTTCATTAATAAGATTTTTATCGGTTCTGCTGATAAGATGTGCTGCCTCTTCCTGTAGAATTTTTTCAGGGCTGAAAAGCAAAGCTTTNNTTTAAGATATCTTCGATAAGCCGGTCATATTGCGGCACTTCACCCGGGAAGAACTGATGCAGGTTCTTAAGTTTTTCTTCATCGCTTACAACATCAACCAGTGAAACAAGTTTAGCTTTTATTGAATCATCGATAACGATATCGATCATCTCAAGTGCATAATTTACGCTCTCGACTGTTCCGCTTTCGATGTTGACCCTTATCTTTGCAATAGATCCCGAATCATAAGTGAT
>PMEC01000075.1:299-6567 GCA_003155705.1 Bacteroidales bacterium | reverse complement strand
TAATATTAAAGTAGAAATCAAAATATGACATGATAAGCTCTCTCAGAGTCCGGTAAACGGGTTCACGATATCTAAGTGTTGTGAAGTTTGATTTTGCCACAGCTCCCCAGTGACCATCTTCCTTAAATACTGCAATAACGTGATCATCGTCGTTAAATGACTTCATATCAACAAGTANNTTCATAATTTGGATTATAATCAATCATATCAAGAAATCTCTGGATCTTGTCAGGATCACTTAATTTTTTGAGAAAACTGACTTCTTCCTTTGTCCAATCCATTATTTAATTTACTGATATGCTGATAAGTTATTAGTCTGTATTTTCTCAACATCTTTTTAGCATAGTTGAAATGTTGAAATGTTGAAATGTTCTTCCCTTCAACTCTTTAACCCTTCACTACACTTCAACCCTATCCTTTGACCTACTTGTGTGTAATGATAAGAATTAATTCTTAAATTTAAAATCCATTTTTACAACTATTTTCTCAAATATGCATAAAAATAACCATTATGAAAAGCAGGTTTTGTTTATTACCTGCATGATTCTGACAGCATGTTTTAATTCACTTAAATCTCAGCAAACAGAAAAGCAATTTACTAAAACCATCAAATACCTTTTATATCTGCCTGAAGAGTATGGTAAAGAATCGACAACCAAATGGCCATTAATCCTGTTTTTGCACGGTGCTAACCAACGTGGTGATGATCTGACAAAAGTAAAGACAGATGGGCCTCCAGAACTTATTGAGAGTGGAAAAAAATTCAAGTTTATTATTGTCTCGCCACAGGTTCCGGCAGGAGAAATATGGTCACCAGATATTTTGGTCTGGTTGACGAAAGACATCATTGCGAAATATAATGTCGATGTGGAAAGGATCTATATGACCGGTCTTAGTATGGGAGGATATGGAACATGGGAGACAGCTCAGAGGTACCCGGGTCTATTTGCCGCTATTATTCCAATCTGTGGTGGAGGTGATCCTTCACAGGCATGGACACTACGTCATACAGCAGTCTGGATTTTTCATGGGGAGAAAGATCCGAGAGTTCCGGTGAAGAACTCTGAAATTATGTTTGACAGTCTGAAACAATATAATAACTCTAAACTTACTATATATCCTGATGTTGAGCATGATAGCTGGACTGAGACTTATAATAATGACGAGATATTCAATTGGTTTCTCGACCATAAAAGATTCAGATTTGAGGAGATGAAGATGATGGACTCACTGGATAAATTTACAGGACTTTTCTCCTCTGGTAATGATAGTGTTACAGTTTTCAGAGTTGAAGATAAGCTTTGGATCAAATATGGTTTTGCAGGATACAGGGTATCATTGTTGAAAAAATCTTCAGGAAATACTTTTTTCCTGGGATCTGATGGTCCGGATGAAATCAGATATAATATGAATAAAGAAGGTTTCATGTCCTCCTTTACTTTTTATTCTGATACCAGAAAAACGTATTTCAGAATAAAATGACAATTGTCCAAATTAAAAAACTTTCTACTGCCTTCTGTCTACTGACTTCAGCCTTCAGATTAATTTCTTGATAATCTTTTTCATCCCATCGTATTGTTCCTCCATGCTCTCAACAAGCTTGAACTGGGCTCTTGCACGTTGCAGATTTTGATGTTCATGATGTATCTTGAAATAATTGTCCCCATCCAGGTAGTCTGTCAGGAATCTCAATGCGATAGTAAAAGTTATAAGACGGGGAGCGAAGGCCAGATACTTTTTTTCAATATTATTTAACGTTCCTGATGTTTCTGAAAGATAACCTTCCGAATATGCCCTGAACAGATCAATATTCATTTTTACTTGAGAGAGGTCTTTCTCGTCTTCTGATGCCATATTTGCTGCTGTTCTAATTGCATCGCCAAAATCATAATGAACATAACCGGGCATTACGGTATCCAGATCGATGACACATAAAGCTTTATCATTTTCGTCTAGGAGAATATTATTGAATTTGGTGTCGTTATGAGTTATTCGCACCGGTATTTCACCTTTAGTTCCAAGTCGTAGAATTACTTTCATCTCCTCGGCTCTTTTTAAAACAAAATCAGTTTCATCCTTAACCGATCCGGCACGCGACAGCGGGTCAGCATTTAACTTATCGTAAAATGTTTCAAGCCTTTTTTCAATGTCATGAAACCCTGGGATAGTCTCAAAGAGCGGGGCACCATCGAGATCGGAAAGCATAGCCTGAAATTTCCCGATAGCCTTACCTCCCTCAAAGGCTTTATCCGGACTATCAACAATATTATAAGACCTGTGGTTGGCGATAAAGATGTACATTCTCCAGTAATTCTGATATTTATCAATGATCCAGCTTTTCCCTTCATTAGAATAAACAAGGTTCAGACATTCTCTTTTAATATCAGCCCCTGGTTTTGAGATCAATTTTGCCCTGAGATGGCCAGTGACTCTTTCAATATTATTTTGAAGTTGTGGGATATTCTTAAAGATGCGGTTGTTAAGTCTTTGAAGGATATAGTCATCTTTTCCTTTCTCAATTGTCTTAACAAGAAAGGTATCATGAATATGTCCACTGCCATATGGTGCCCCGGACTCAAATGTACTTTCCGTGTGGAATTGATCGAATATCTCTTTTAGGTCCTGATTCATTTTTTTCCAGCCTTATGCCCTATAAAGGCATAGTACATTATTATAAAATATGCCGGAACGCATATCCAGTAAGCGGTTTGAGTTGAAAAAGTAACAGCCAGTTTGCCGTAAGTGAGAGGTATAAGCGCACCTCCTGCTATTGCCATGATGAGCATGGCTGAACCGGTTTTTGTAAATCGTCCAAGGCCGCTTATTGCTAATGGCCACATTGCCGGCCAGACAAGAGAGTTAGCAAATCCCAGTAATGCGACAAATAAAACAGTGATCGGCAGAATAAGTTCCAATGGCTGAAATGTGACCAGATCAATAAACGGCAATTTAAAGGCCAGTCTGGCCGGGACAAGAATTGCCCCCAGAGAAAATATCACACCTAATATGGTGCACGTTTTGAGTGCGTTTGCCTGACTTAGATATTTCGGTATGAAAATTATGCCTAAAAGGTAACCTAATATCATTCCGAGTAAAGTAAGCGATGTATAATATTTTGCGGAATCCATGGCTATACCAATTGATTGTCCGTATCTTATTATACTGTCTCCGGCAATCACTTCGACTCCGACATAAAAGAAAAGAGCAACAACTCCGAGTATAAGGTGAGGAAATTGCCATATGCTTGTCTTTGCAACATTTAGTTCCCCGGTATCAGTATCTTCTGCATCAGTGTCAATTTCAGGAAGATTTGCGAACCTGATAAATAAACCAAGAAGAACCAGAATGACAGACATAACTATATATGGCATTATTACCTTATGCGCCATAAGATTAAGCAGCTGGGAACGGGCCATAATATCATGTGTCTGTGAAAGTTTGTCCCCAATCACCTTTGCATCTTTAAGAATAATGCTTGCAAGAATTATTGGAGCTATAGCACCGGCAAACTTGTTGGCAATGCCCATTATACTAATCCTTTTTGCAGCGCTTTCCCGTGGGCCGATAATAGTAATATATGGATTGACTGCAGTTTGAAGAAGTGCCAGTCCGGTACCCTCAACAAACAATCCGGTCAGAAAAAGACCGAAAGTACGTGTCAATGCAGCAGGCACGAAAATAATGGCGCCTACTGCCATTATCCAGAGACCAAGGGTCATTCCGTTTTTAAAACCGGTTTTCTTTAAGACAGCTGAAGAGGGCAAAGCCATCACAAAATAGGAGACATAAAACGCAAATGTTACAAAATATGCTTCAAAATCGTTCAGTTCACATGCAGTTCGAAGGAATGGGATCAGGATTCCATTCAGCCAGGTAACAAACCCGAAAATGAAAAAGAATATTCCGATTACCATGATCGAGAAAAAATAATCTTTCTTACTAATGGCAGATGAAGCGTTTGAAGTACTAGTCATAATTTTATTTGTTTTGACGATTTCAAAACTAATCTTTTTATCTGTTGTTGCAAAGAAAATACAATTTTGTTTTTTTAGTTCAAAAGTTATAGAACTGATCTGATTTTTGATTATTTTTGCCGTTCAATAAATGGAATTTCATATATGGAACTTAAAGATAAGAAGATCAGAGATACAATAGAGGAAACCGGCAAAATCTTTGAGAAATTTGGATTGACTCCGATGCAGGGCAGGATTGTTGCCTATTTTACTATCAGTGATCCACCTGAAAAGACATTCGAAGAGCTTGTCAAGTTTTTTGTTGCAAGTAAAAGTTCAATCAGTAATTCACTCAATTGGCTTCTTCAGAACAAGATAATTGACTATAAAACTTTCGCATCTGACCGGAAAAGGTATTTTTTTATTACTGACTCTTTCTTTTATGTCTATTTCAAAAAGGTACTCGAAAATGTAAAGGAGTTGAAAACCTATACATACAAAGCTGTGACAATGAGGTCGCCAGAATACCCGGGTGTAAGTGAGAAAATCCTGCGGTGGATTGAAAATGCGAACGTTTTTGAGGAATCTTTGGAAAACATTATGATTGAAATAAAGAATGATAATTAAGATAAATTCATTAAGGATTTATAATCTGTAAGGAAGAATATTATTTATTAAAATTGAAAATGACCAAGAGAGAAATAATAGAAAAAATAAAGAGTAAGAAAGCTTTCATCTCCGATATGGACGGGGTAATTTATCATGGTAACAAATTACTTCCTGGTGTTCCTGAATTCGTTGAATGGCTTAAACGGGAAAATAAAAAGTTTCTCTTCCTTACAAATTCAAGTGAACGTACGCCGAAAGAACTTCAGGAAAAGATGAACAGGCTTGGAATAGATGTGGAACCTGATGTTTTTTATACCAGCGCTCTCGCAACAGCCAATTTCCTAGCAAGTCAGAAACCAAAAGGCACTGCATTTATCATTGGTGAAGCAGGTTTGATAAATGCATTGTACAATGTGGGCTATTCGATGAATAATGTCAACCCCGATTATGTTGTAATAGGTGACACAAGAAGTTATAGTTTTGAAAAAATTGAACAGGCGGTAAACCTTGTCTTAAAGGGTGCAAAACTTATCGGAACAAATTCAGATGTTACTGGTCCGGTTGAAGGAGGTATAATTCCCGCCACTCGTGCATTGATGGCCCCGATAGAACTTTCAACCGGCCGTTCGGCTTATTATGTCGGGAAACCTAATCCATTAATGATGCGAAGCGCTATTAAAAAACTGGGATGCAGCCGCGAAGATTCTATTATTATTGGTGACCGGATGGATACGGACATAATTGCAGGAATTGAATCAGAAATAGATACAATTCTTGTTCTTTCTGGAATCTCGACCTTAAAGACAGCGGATAAGTTTCCCTACAGACCTCATTATATCCTGGAAGGAGTAAATGAACTTGTAGAGTAACACGCAGATGATTTTTTTGAATAGAGAATATTGAATGCAGAATTTTGAATTTAGAATTGGCTGATTTCTTAATTCAACATTCGTTGTTCTTCATTCTTAATTCAATTCCTATTTTTGCTCTGATATCTCTCTGGATTTAGCTCCCAGATAGCCGCCATGATGTCTCTTTGCATATCCTTCGGCATTAAAACCGATCTTCTCCATCATTAAAACAACAAGAGCATCACCAATCACTGTCATCACTGTTGTCGATGTAGTAGGAGTAAGGCCCAAAATACAAACTTCTTCAGGGTTTCCAGTAAGTATTACACAATCAGCTTTTTGTCCAAGAGGGCTATCGCGATTCCCGGTAATGAGTATCACCGGAATAGCAGGGTAGAGATTATTTTTCAGGAAAAAAAGCTCTTCAATTTCGCGAGTTTTCCCGGAATTTGAAATTACCATGAGAATATCGTTTTCCTGCATAATTCCCAGGTCACCATGCTGTGCTTCACTCGGATGAAGAAAAACTGAAGGAGTCCCTGTCGAACTAAAGGTTGTGGCAATATCGTGAGCCATCTGCCCGGCTTTACCCATACCACTTGTGACAAGTTTTCCTTTTTTGACATGAACGTGTTCATATATCATCCCGATGGCCTTTTCAAAACTATCAGTTACAGGAATATTCATGATCGCAGTTGCCTCTGCCTTAAATATTTTTTCAATCTTTTCTTTCATATTAATCCTGAATTTGAGATCAAAGTTAAAAAAATAGAGCATAAAAATTGTCCCGACTCTTTTATTCGTTTTCAGATAAATTGTGGCTAAAGATTTTTATTTTTGTCTTTCATCATCAAA
>PMEC01000075.1:0-275 GCA_003155705.1 Bacteroidales bacterium | reverse complement strand
ATATGTATTGGAATTGCAGCAAAAGGATTTGTGGATCACCAGTCAGGAGTTGTTCTCGGCCCTGAGCATGGTGTGGAAGGATGGAAAAATGTACCTCTGGCAAAGATACTTAACCACGAAACCGGCCTTCCTGTTTTTGTCGGGAATGACGCTAATCTTATGACAATAGCTGAACAGAAATACGGTGCAGCCAAAGGATTCAGAAATGTTATTTTTATTGCACTCAGAACCGGGATTGGGGGAGGTATAATAATTAATGGTAAGCTTTACCGGGG
>PMEC01000164.1 GCA_003155705.1 Bacteroidales bacterium | reverse complement strand
TGCTTAAAATGGATTTTCTTGGTCTTAAAACACTATCGATAATAAAAGACGCAATAGAAAATATCAGGAAGTCGAGGGGAATTGACATTAATATTGATAATCTGCCGCTTGATGACCGGAAGACTTTTGAGTTGTTCAGCAATGGTGAGACGACGGGTATTTTTCAGTTTGAATCAACGGGGATGAAAAGATATCTCCGGGATCTCAAGCCAAACCGGTTTGAGGATCTTATTGCCATGAATGCCTTGTACAGACCAGGTCCGATGGAATATATACCTCAATTTATCAAAAGGAAAAATGGTATAGATAAGATAGATTATGCGATCCCTGTCATGGAGAAATATCTCGATGACACATACGGAATTACAGTTTATCAGGAACAGGTTATGCTGCTCTCCCAGGAGCTGGCCGGTTTCACAAAAGGACAGGCTGACTCTTTGAGGAAAGCCATGGGGAAAAAGAAGAAGTCGCTGATGGATGAGATGAAAGCCCTTTTCCTTGAAGGTTGCCAGAAAAATGGATTTGAAGAGGCAAAAATTAACAGGATATGGACTGACTGGGAAGCATTTGCCCAATATGCTTTTAATAAATCACATTCAACCTGCTATGCACTTGTTGCTTTTCAGACAGGTTATCTTAAAGCAAACTACCCGGCTGAATATATGGCTGCCGTTCTCAGCAGGAATATTAGCGACATCAAGAAGATAACAATCTTCATGGATGAAACAAGAAGAATGGGAATAGAGGTGCTTGGACCAGACATTAACGAAAGTAATGTCAAATTCACTGTTAATAAAGATGGAAATATTAGATTTGGCCTTGGAGCAATAAAAGGGGTCGGAGAAAGTGCAGTTCTTCAACTTATAGAAGAAAGAGAAAAAAACGGACTTTACAGGAGTATTTATGATCTCGCCGAAAGAGCAAATCTTAATTCACTGAACAAAAAAAACCTCGAGGCAATGGCAGTTGCAGGAGCTTTCGATTGTTTTACCGAAATGATAAGGGCGCAGTATTTTTCGCTCGATACTAAAGGTTCAAGTTTTATTGAAAGTCTCATAAGATACGGCAATAATGTAAAGAATGTGAAAAATTCCAGTCAGCAGTCTCTTTTTGGACAGACTAGCGGTTTTGATATGATAAAACCAGAACCCGCAACTTGTCCTGACTGGCCAAAGCTTGAGAAACTGAACAGAGAGAAGGATGTGATCGGAATTTATCTTTCGTCACACCCCCTCGATGATTTTAAGCTCGAGATCAACACATTTACCACAACTTCACTGGCGGAGCTCCAGAATCTGAGAGATTTTCTTGACAGGGATGTAATTGTTGCAGGAATGGTCACTGAAACTAAAAATGGAATTGGGAAGAATGGCAAGCCGTGGGGTTCATTTACCATGCAGGATTATACAGATTCTTTCAGATTCATGGTATTTGATAAAGATTATATTGAATATAGTAAATTTTTTATTATTGGGTATTACCTTCTGGTAAAGGGGAAAGTGCAGAAACGTAAATATAATGAAGAAGAACTTGATTTAAGGATCCGGTCAATAAATCTCCTTTCAAGTGTGAAAGATGAACTGATAAAATCTGTGACAATAATACTAAAAGCTGAAGAGGCAAATGCAGCACTTATTGAAGAACTGATGGATCTTGTAAAAGAAAATAAGGGAGACACCGAACTAAGGTTCCTGTTCTACGATCAGGATGATAAAATTTCTCTTCCGATGTTCTCAAGAAACATCAGAGTGAGGTTGAACAATGAGCTAATTTCTTACCTCGAAGATCACCCGAGTATAGATTATAAAGTTAATTAGCTATCTTTGCATAATTCTATTAAAATACAAATATAAAATATTGAATATTATGGCTTTAGAAGTAAATGATATAAATTTTGATGAAGTAGTTCTCAAATCAGAAAAACCTGTAATGGTCGACTTCTGGGCAGAATGGTGCGGGCCCTGCAGAATGATTGCTCCTTTCGTCGAAGAGATCTCTAAAGAATTTGAAGGCAAAGCTGTAGTTGTTAAATGTGACGTCGACAACAGCCCTGGAGTATCGATGAAATTTGGTATAAGAAATATTCCCACAGTTCTTTTCTTTAAAGACGGGAAAGTTGCTGACAAGCAGATTGGAGCTGTTCCTAAAAATAATTTTGTCTCCAAATTAAATGCTCTGGTATAATTAGTTGAATGAAGTTTAATATGGCCGTTCAGATGATAAACTGATACGGCTTTTTTAATATGAAAGGATGAATGTATGTGTTTTTGCTTCATCAAGTAGCCGCATAGATGAAGTTTACATACGGGCGGCCTCAGAGCTTGGAGCCCTTCTTGCTGAAGCAGGTATGAATATCCTTTATGGAGGAGGAGGAATAGGTCTGATGGGAAAACTTGCAGATGCCGCTCTCGAAAAAGAGGGCAAAATAACAGGAGTAATTCCGGCGTTTATGAAAGCAGAAGGATGGGATCATAAGCTGGTAACTGAAATGATTGTGACAAGTGACATGGGTGAAAGGAAAAAATGGATGTTCGACAGGGCAGATGCAGTAATTGCACTGCCAGGGGGAATAGGGACACTTGAGGAACTGACCGAAGCAATTACCCTTAAACAGCTTGGCATTTACAAGGGTCCGGTCATACTCTTGAATATATCCGGCTTTTACAATACTTTCATTGATTTTATGGAACAACTGGTAGCGGGCCATTTTCTCAGGCTTGAGCACAAGGATATCTGGGAAATTGTAAATACACCTGCAGAAGCACTAACCTCTCTCACCAATTACAAAGGATGGATGGAAGACCCCAGAAAAATTGCAAGGATATTCTAGCCTCTGATTTTTGTACCTATCATCATAATATCATCAACCTGAGGAAGTTCCCCTTTCCAGTCCATAATCTCCTTTTCAAGTCTTTCTTTTTGTTCCTGAACCGGGAGGTTCCATATCTCAGACAAAATCCTTTTTACATTTACTGATTTGAATTTCTTCACTTCCGGTGATCCGAACTGATCCGCATAGCCATCAGAACACATATAGAGCATGTCCCCTGGCTTTATATCAACAATAACATTTGTAAATGTCTTTTTCTGCTCCATTGTCGATATACCTATCGGAAATCTGTCAGCTTTATAGACTATTACTTCACCGTTCCTTACGAGATAAAGCGGGTTATATGCACCTGCAAATTCAAGCGTGAATTTCTTTTTATTAAATGCAATAAGCGCCAGATCCATCCCATCATTAATACCTTTTTCCTGACTCTGCAGGATTGATTTGATTACTTCAATGTTAAGCTGATCAAGAATGGCTGAAGGTCTCGTCAGACCATATTCCCTAACTACTTTATTCAGTGAATTATGCCCGATTATAGACATAAATGCACCCGGAACACCATGTCCGGTACAGTCAACAGCTGCAATAAACTGCGTATCTCCATTATCGTGCATCCAGTAGAAGTCTCCGCTGACAATGTCTTTCGGAAGAAACAGAACAAATGTCTCTTCAAAAGTATTTTCGCGTGGAAGCATTGCCCGCTGAATCCTTTCAGCATAACGGATACTTGCTGTTATATCCCTGTTCTTCTCTTCAATTATCATACTTTTCTGCACAACTTCAGCAGTTCTTTCGACAACCTTTTCTTCAAGGATTATCTTTTCTTTAATAAGATTCTGTTCCCTGACTCGGATATAAACTATAACTAAAACAACAATAAGAATAACTGATATCAGAATAAACCACCAAGTAAGGTAAAACGGAGGTTTAATAATGAAATGGAAGGTCACCGGTTTGCTGTTCCATATACCCTCGCTGTTGCAAGCCATAACCATAAAAGTATATTTCCCGGGTGACAGGGCCGGATAATTTGCCTGCGACGAAGTGGTAACCGGTTGCCAGTCTTTATCCGCACCTTCCAGCTTAACC
>PMEC01000037.1:21660-24351 GCA_003155705.1 Bacteroidales bacterium | reverse complement strand
CAGACCCGGATATTAAAAAGCGGCTTTAATGTAAAAAAGGCAAAGGTCAGGAAATCAGTTTTAAGACCTCAGTCAGATGGGAAGGTAGGTCTGGGAGGATATGTTTTCAGTGATAAAAACGGGCTGGTACAACGAACAGGTTTTCAGGCATCATATGCTTATCATCTCTGGTTACAGCATAGCACGCAGCTCTCATTTGGACTCGCTTTTACAGGGTATCATTTTTCGATAGATGAAAAGGAAATTAATTTTGAAGATCCGAATGATCCATTACTGAACAGTGGTCTGGGTAAAGGTGTTTTTGTACCTGATGCCTCTTGCGGAGTATATCTTCTTAATCCAAAATTTAACCTTGGCTTATCTGCGGATCAGCTATTTCAGGCAGTAGCAAAAATCGGTAGTGAAGCATATAATAAATTCTCGATGAGCAGGCAATATTATCTGTTTGGATCTTATAACCTGACTCAGGGAATTTATTCAGAATTGCAACCATCATTCCTTTTCAGAATGTCAGAGCAACTGAAACCCCAGGCTGATATCGGTATGACCTATATTTATAATCAGGCTTTCTGGGCCGGTCTGACCTATAGAACCAGCGGAGCTATAATAACAAATATCGGTGTAAAATATCAGAAAATATTTATAGGTTATTCTATAGATTTTACTTTGCAGGAGATTCAGAAGATCACCTACGGTACTCATGAGATTACAATTGCCATGAAATTCGGAGACAGTTCAAGAAGATACCGCTGGCTTGACCGCTATTGATTGTCGTTTTTCCTTAAGACATATATTATTGAACTGTTTTCAGAATCAGTGAACCAGGAACGTATAAGAAACACCAGTGCGTTAATTGTCCCTGCCAGAACCGGAAACTTTGATCCCCTGTACTTCTCACCTAAAATAGAAATATAGAAAACGTCCAGGGGAAGATTGCGTTCTTCATTTATAGAAAATCTGTTCTTACCGGCAAACATTGTAAAAGTTGAAGGATTAAAATGCCATAAATGTCTTGGCACATCATAAGCAGCCCATTCCTTCCCATAATGTTTTGCATCAAATGAATTGGTATTTGGCAGGGCAACAATACAAACTCCGTCATCTCTTAGCAAACGGCTAATTTCTTCCATGTATTTAAATGGGTCATGAAAATGTTCAAGTACATGCCATAAGGTGATGCAATCAAAACTATTAGAAGGCAGCATATTGATTTTGTCAGGAGTGAAAGTATCTATTTTGAATCTTGAAGCTGCATATTCCCTGGCTTTGGCATTTATTTCAACCCCATTTATATTCCATCCCGACTTTTTCATCGTGTTCAGGAAATGTCCGGTTCCGCTCCCGATGTCTAAAATAGTTCCGGAAGAAAGACCGCTNNCCTTATCAATTAATCCTTTGCTGGTATCGCTGTGAGATATATAGTCATCTGATTCATAATAACGACCAATCGCAGATTCATCAGGATAATTCTGAGTGAATAGGAATCCACATTTTGAACACCTGTAAATTTCAAAGACTTCCTTGCTNNCGGATAGAATAACCAATATAACCTGCAATCAATAGGATGAATATGATAGAACTGGCTAATGATACAGTGTTTCCTGTATAATAAGAAGCTGGTTTGAAAGCAAATTTTATTTCATGATTTCCAGCAGGCACCACCATTCCTCTCAATACATAATCTGTCCGGAAATAGCTCTTCTCAACCCCGTCAATAAATGCCTTCCAGCCTGCCGGATAATAGATTTCTGAAAACACAGCCAGTCGTTCACCCTTAGATGAGTATTTGTAAATCAACTCGTTAGGCTTATAGGAAGCAAGCATTATTGTGTCTCCCGCTGCACCGGGATAGCTGGTATTAGTAACCTGACTTTTGAACCTGGTGTCAATAACAGCCTGTGTTGCCGGATTGATTTTATTTACCGAAGAAAGTTCCTCATTTGCATTTCCTGCAATTAATGGAGTCTCAACGAACCATACATTTCCTAATGCATTAGTATTTATTACTGGAGCCATCTGACCATTAATTATAAAATACTTGGCATTCAGCATTTTCAACGCATTGTTTGTTTCTAATTTCGTCAGTCCGGGTTGCAGATCCTGAAGAGATTTTGCAGTATTTAAGGCATTATCATAGAAATACAAGTCCTGATATATTGCACTGTCACAAAGTTCCTGATATCTCCGGATTTTTGCCCCATGATATCCGCCAATGGATTTATGGTAAAGTGAAGTTGAAGCGTCATTGAAGGGAGAAACTGACAGGTTCATAACCCTGTAATATGTCGGATCTTTTAAAATGAGATTGTCAGCCTGAGTGGGAGCAGAATCCTTTTTTGATATAGCTGACGTAATGAATTTATCGGCATTTAAATACCTCTTATCTACAAACCACATGTCGACCAGGAATAGGAAAGCCAGGGAAAGTACTGCATATTCTTTTTTAATCTTACCATAATAAAATGCCAGTATGACACCAGTTGCAAAAAGAATAAATAAAAACGATCTCAAGGCATCACTTTTTAATAAAGCTGTTCTGTCAGACACTAATGCAGTAGAGAGCCATTCAGGCAATTGCGCTTGTTGTTCAGGAGCTGCAAGAAATGATCCGGCAAGCCCGGTGAAAATAAAGAATAAAAGAGATAGTCCTCCGGTTACTCCGAAAGCAATTTTAATTCCTTTAAGAACATC
>PMEC01000037.1:3085-21582 GCA_003155705.1 Bacteroidales bacterium | reverse complement strand
CATTTATTGCTGCAGCGGCATTATTTTTTCTGAGTGCAGTTGCCGTTTCAGAATTTCTGTCAAACAATTGAGTTGATCCCCCTTTGAAATTTGGTATAAGCAATGTAAGAGTCTCATCAACACCATAGCTCCATCCGGTAATATAATCCCTGTCTAACCCTGTGGTTTTATTTTGATTATTTGACACAAGTTCTGATTTACTTCTCATAGAATACTTCCCATATTCATATGTGGTATATAATGAGTTAAAATTCATACCGACAGCCAGAAGTACCGGAATTATTAAAATGACAGAACTTTTTAAAAATGTAATAATCTCCTTCTTTCTGACAGAAAAAATAAATTCTGATATGATAAAAATCAAAATACAAATGAATGAATAATAGGTTATCTGGGGATGATGGGCAAGTAATTCAAGTGTAAGGAAGAATGTTGTAAGCAATGCTCCCTTAATGGAATGATGCCGGTATGTGTAATATATACCACCAATCATCGGTGCCATATAAGCAATGGCAAATGCTTTTGTATTATGCCCGGCTGCCAGAATAAAGAAAAAATATGTTGAAAGGCCGTAAGCTATTGCTCCTGCGATTGCAAGCTGTGTATCTACCTTGAAAAAAAGCAATAAGATATAAAAACCAACCATTGTGAGGAATATTGAAGCAGCTGGTAGTTTAATGAACGTAAGGATTTTATCGACCCAAATCATAAGATTACCTTTATATATAGTCGATATAAGATATGCCGGCATTCCGCTGAACATTGANNAGTGCCGGATAAAAGTAAACTAAAGCAATAACAAGAAAAATTGCAACTGCCACAACATGAGGCAATATTGGTTTTAATTTGACTGGGATTTGCATCGCTGTAATTTTGAATAATTTATAAATGCCAAAAGACAAAAATATGGAAATATCGGTTATAAACTGAAAAATGTGAAGATATTAAGTAGTTGAAGTTTGGAGTACTTAAAGTGCCTAGAGTACTTAGAGTTAGAGGATCAGTTAAACTTTAAGTACTTCAAACTCCAGGCACTCTAAGTACTTATTAATAATAACTGCTCGATAAATTCCGGGTAAACCTTTCCTGCCATCGATTTTTTCTCCCATTCTAACCTCGATGCCGATCGGAGATCAATAAAATCCTTTTTTTGTGTCAACTCTTCAATCTTTTCAGCAAGTTCCTCCGGGGAAATATCTGCATTAACCAGTAGTCCTGTTTTGTCGGAGACAATCTCCGAAGTTCCTCCGACGTTGGTGGCAATTACCGGAATGCCAAACGACATTGCTTCCATAACTGATACCGGAACTCCCTCAGAACTGCTTACGTTAATGAACAGGTCTATCGGTGCTGTTCTGTAATAGTCCATTAGTTCTTCATGTTCAACCGCTCCCTTCATTTCAGCTTTAATATTTCCGGGTAATTGCCGAATAAGTGTATAAATGACACTAATTCCCGGGCCATCGCCAAAATGAACCCATGATACAGGGATCTTAAATAATGCCAGCGTTTTAGCTATCAGGTCAACGCGCTTTACAGGAANNAACGGATACTGATTTTCAATATATTTTTTACCGGTTTCAGAAACTGCAATCACTTTATTGATCCTGCATAATTGTTCGTACCTCCATGGGATATAATAATTGTTGGTGTGTTCGTACAAGTCTGAACCATGAAATCTGACAACAATTTTTGCTTCAATTTCTGGTGGAAGAAATGGCAGTATCTGGCTCCAGCGCAAGCCCCAGTAAAAATAAAGTATGTCAAACTGATTAAAGAAATTAATAAGATCTCTCCGTTTTACTTCACTAAGAAGGCTTCGGATAACCAGGAAATGAGTTACCCAGATTCTGAAATTTGTTGATGATTTCCAGACCTTTGATCTCAAACCTTCTTTTATGAGCATTAAAAAAACTGATGTGTTAAATAGTCCTTTATGCAGAATTTCAGTTTTATTTTTCACTTTATTAAAAACAGGCTTCACAATTTCAATCTTATCGGAGATTTCTCTTAAATTCTTATCCTTTCCTTTTTCGAATGGGAAAACCGATACCTTTTCAAAAGAGTGATCTATATATTCCAGTTCTGTCTCAAGGAAAGACTCTGACTTACCATAAGGAAAATTATCCGTGAAGATTAAAATCCGGTTATTCATTTATTTTTTTGAATCAAAATGATTCTTTAAAGTTTCACTTTTAACAAATATAGCTATTAATAATTTCTTTATGTTAATTTTTGAAGCTAGACGCCAGGACTAAGATTATGGACTAAAGTCCGTAAATATTTAATTATCAATAACCCCGGCATTAATGCCGGGGTAAGTCAAACAAAAAAGACATCGGGCTTTAGCCCTAAATATTTCTTTAATAATCATTCAGAATATTCACATAAAATTAAATATTAATGCTAACAAAATCCTAACTATCATCCGATTATTTCTGAAAATCCCAAATCAGCCCCGAACAAATTGAAATTTCTCTAATTTAGTGTAATTTTAAACCCCAATAAATAATGTATCAATGGAATATAAATTATTAGAATGGACTGATGAAAAAGTCCAGCGATATTGGAATTATATATCGCAGTTCCCGGAACATTATTTTACATATCAGGTTGGCGCAAATCTTGCGAAGTTTATTAAAAAGTACTCAAAGAAGAATGATAAACTTCTTGATTACGGATCCGGGCCCGGATTTCTCATCAAATACCTGCTTGGGAATAATATAGAAGTGTCTGCCCTCGAGTTTTCAACAGATTCTCTGCAAAGGATAAAAAATAGCTACCAAGGTCAGAAAGATTTCAAAGGCGCTTACTCGATCGAAGAACTCGACAAAAAAAGTATCAGATTCAATGTTGTTACTTTAATTGAAGTCATTGAACATCTGGATGATCATTATCTTGAACTTACATTTAATAACATACATCGTTTATTGGAGCCTGGTGGTTATTTGATTATTACAACACCAAATAATGAGGATCTGAGCAAATCCTATATCTGTTGTCCCGAGACCAATGAGCTGTTCCATCGGTGGCAGCATATTCAAAGCTGGAATATTGAAACACTGGGAGTCTTTTTAAAAAAAATGGGATTTGCCATACATGTAATTAAAGGAACAAACTTTAATAATAGTCAGCTTTCTGAAAAAATACATTGGCCGGTGCAGGTTTTAAAGGAACTAATAAGGGGAAAATCTGCCCTAAAAGACCAACCGCACCTGTGTTGTGTATGTTCTCCAATTATCAAATGAAGAAGCGTTTATGACCAACGACCCCAAAGAAAGATTCAAATTTGGAGATAACTGGGTAAATTTTTTATCACATATCTCAGATGAAAATATTCTGGAAGCGCAAAATTCTCTTTGCGAAATGCTTGAAATTCAATCATTAAATGGAAAGAGCTTTTTAGATATCGGTTCAGGAAGCGGGATGTTCAGTCTGGCAGCTTATAATCTGGGTGCAAAAGTACATTCATTTGATTTTGATCTACAATCTGTGGCATGCACGCAGGAACTTAAACATCGTTATTGCAAAAATGAAACAACCTGGAAGGTAGAACAGGCATCTGTTTTGAATGAAGATTATATGAGCGGGCTTGGGAAATTTGATTATGTCTACAGCTGGGGTGTATTGCATCATACCGGGCATATGTGGGAAGCCTTTGAAAAAACCGTCCATGCTGTAAATGAAAATGGATTTTGTTTTATCTCCATTTATAACGATCAGGGCGTAAGATCAAGGCGGTGGAGAAAGATCAAAAAATTCTATTGTTCCGGCTTTTTGGCTAAAACTCTTGTTCAAACAATCTTCATACCTTATTTTCTTTTTCGGGTTGAACTCAACGAGCTTATCAAAGGGCGTAATCCTTTTACGGTTTTTACCAGGTATAAGAGCAATCGGGGCATGAGCCTATTTCATGATTGGATAGACTGGTTAGGCGGGTACCCTTTTGAAGTTGCTAAACCAGAAGAGATATTTGAATTCTTCAAAAAGAAAGGGTTCATACTGACGAAATTGAAAACAACATTGGGTCTCGGTTGTAATGAATTTGTATTTAGAAAAGTATCTCNNNNTTTATATGTGTGGCATTGCCGGGTTTATACATTATAATAAGACTCTTAATCAGGACGATTTAGGAAAGATGGTCAATACCATCAATTATCGTGGACCGGACGATGAAGGCTATTATTTTTCCCGGTTTAATGATTTACAGGTTGGTATGGGCTTCAGACGACTTGCAATTATTGATCTGTCCAGGGGGGGTCACCAGCCAATGCATTATGCAAATCTGGTAGTGACTTTGAACGGCGAGATTTATAATTATAAGGAGATACGTGAAGAACTTCAAAAAAGCGGTTATGTTTTTGAATCGGGCTCCGATACCGAGGTCGTAATAAAATCATTTCACCATTGGGGGATAAAAATGGTCGACCGGTTTATCGGCATGTTCGCAATAGCCATTTACAATAATGAGACTCATGAGTTATACCTCGTCCGTGACAGGATGGGTATCAAACCTCTCTATTATTATCTTATGGGGAATGACTTGGTTTATGCTTCGGAATTAAAACCAATTATGGCTTATCCGGGATTTTCAAAAGAACTCAATTTTAATTCCCTTTCAAACTATTTATATCATGGATACATAACAGGTGCAAACAGTATATTCTCAAATGTATACAAACTGGAGCCCGGGTCTTACCTGAAGTATGCCAACGGAAAACATGAAATAACAAAATACTGGAACTTAACAGAATTATATATTAAGAACAGATCAGAAAGAATCGACAGTGAAGAGGAATGTCTGAGCCGGCTGGACGATTTGTTAACAAGCAGTGTCAGATATAGAATGATCTCCGATGTCCCGATAGGATCATTCCTTAGTGGTGGAATTGATTCTTCATTGACCACTGCAGTTATGCAAAAACTTTCTGAAAGACCAATAAATACTTTTACAATTGGATTTGAAGAAGAAAAGTTTAATGAAGCAAAAAATGCAAAAGCGGTCTCGGATTTTCTTGGAACAAATCATCATGAACTTACTCTGCCGATAGGGAAAGCCAAAGAACTGATTGAAGATTTGCCCGGATTTTATGACGAACCTTTTGGCGACAGCTCAGCACTTCCGACGATACTGGTCAGCAGGCTGGCAAAAGATAATGCGACAGTCGTTCTCTCAGGCGATGGTGGTGATGAGTTATTCTGCGGATATAACAATTATGAATCCGCAAAAAAAATGAGCAGATTATTAGCACTCGGGAAAATGCTTAGTATCTTACCGGAACGTATAGATCTTGCCGGGAAATTGTTCAAACTTAACCCAAGATTTGGTCGTTATCCGTACCTGAATAATAATATCAACATTGTTAATGTTAACTATATTCTGTCGAAATACTTTCTGGCCGGGATTTTCCTCGATAAGCAATATACCCTGAATAAAAAATATTTCGATCTGGCAAATATCACTAAGGATATTCAGGAATTGTACATGTTAAATGATATGGTAACCTATCTTCCGGATGATATCTTAACAAAGGTTGACAGGGCATCAATGTCGGTTTCACTTGAAGCCAGAGTGCCTATCCTTGACCACCGGATTGTGGAGTTTTCCTTTACAGTGCCCCATCATTTGAAGTATAACCATGGAATTCAGAAATATTTGCTTAAAACTTTAGCATATAAGTATGTACCTGAATCTTTGCTCGACCGGCCTAAAAAAGGTTTTGCTGTCCCCATTTTTTCCTGGATGAAATCGGACCTCCGTTATTTGATTGATGAGTATCTGTCCGATAGCTATCTGATCAAACAACAAATTTTTACTCCTCTGTCTGTCAGAAAATTACTTGATCAGTTCAATTCATCTGATAATACATCTCCGACAGGAAATTATCTCTGGAATATTCTGATGTTTCAGCTTTGGTATGAAAAATATATGAAGTGAATAAAACACTAGAGTCATGTTAATCGTACTTTGACAAATAATATATAAGAATTTTTGAAAGTGAATAAAATACCTAATTGCGGAATGCGGATTTGAGATTGCGGATTAAAAGCCAGAAAATGCAAGCAAAATTAAAATTCTAAATAATCCGAAATCAACAATCCGAAATCCGAAATTATATAATCGCNNCTGAGCCTTGAAGGAGGAGGTGCTGAAAAAATATTATCCAGATTGGTAATTAACCTTCATAATGAGTTTGACATTGTACTTGTAACGTTCTATCGCAAAGGCAGATATCTTAACGAATTATTATCACTCCCGGGATTGGAATATCATTGTATTAATGCAGAACATGGAAACACTTTTTCGTTTGCTATCAGGCTCCGGAGAATAATAAAGAAAACATCACCCGACAAAATTTTATCGTTCCTGTATTATCCGAATATTGTGACATATCTTTCTCAGATCGGACTCAGTACCCCATTAATATTTTCAGAAAGATCGAATCATCGTCTTTACCTGACACACTCATTCAAACATAAGATATGGAATTGGCTCTTGCACAAGGCATATAGAAAAGCAACATCAATAATCGCCGTTTCAAAAGAGAGCAAAGCGGCTATTGCTTCTGATTTCGGTGTACCAGATGAAAAAATAAACACAATCTTTAATGGGTTGTATTTCCCTCTTCTGGATAAGTTAAAAAACGAGCAGGTTACTGAATTCAAGATAGATAAAGATTTAAAATATATATTGGCCGTAGGGAGTCTCAACAGGGCCAAGAACTACCCTTTGCTCATTGAAAGCTTTTCAGTTTTATATTCCAGGCATGAAGGTACAAGGCTGATCATCCTTGGAAAAGGGGAGATGATGAATGAAATAAATGAACTCATAACGAGATTAAAGCTCCACGATGCAATCTATATGGCCGGATATTGTGAAAATCCGTACAAGTTCATGAAATTTGCTTCCTGCTACGTTCTTTCATCTAGCTGGGAAGGTTTTCCAAACTCTCTCCTCGAAGCCATGTACATAAACGGACATGCGGTTTCAACTAATTGTCCGACAGGCCCTTCAGAGATTATTTTGAATAATGAGGATGGATTGCTTTGTGAGATGAATAACCGGGAAGAGCTGGCAACCGCAATGGAGAAAATGTGTTTCGATGAAAATTTTCGCAATTATGTTTTTGAAAATAGTCGAAGGAAGATTGCTAAATTCAACGAGCAGATTATGGTAAAGCAATACCGAGATTTTTTACTGAACTGATGTCGTAAAGAAATGCTGGGGCAATTAAGAAAATTAGGAAAGCAGACTGCAATTTACGGTTTCGGAAATATCCTGAACAAGATGCTGGGATTTATTCTGATACCACTTTATTTCAGATTTATTCCGATTGGTGATTTCGGCAACCTTGCTGTAATGGAAATTACCATTCTGTTCCTTACTTCAATTCTGCATTTTGGTATTTTTTCTGGTCATCAGCGCTATTTTTTTATTGAAAAGGAAAAAAATAATTATGGAACATTCCTGTTTAATAACTACACAGGAAATGTTGTAATTACACTTATTTTAATCATTCCGTTCCTTATCTTTTCATCACAGGTCTCAATTCTGTTTTTTGAAAATGTTTCACAAACAGAAAATCTCAGGATTATGTTCTGGATCGTTGTTGCAGAGATCTTATGTACTTTACCGTTCCAGATACTCCAGTTCGAAGAAAAACCGGTCAGGTATATCCTGCTTAATGTGTTCAAACTGGTCCTGAGTTTCCTGCTGACAATTTATTTCGTAAAAAGTCTGTCCCTTGGAATTAAGGGAATTCTTTTTGCCAGGCTTACCGGTGGAGCAACAACAGCTTTAATCATGCTTCTTTTTGTTATCATTCCCCGATTAAAATTCAAATGGGATATTTCACTTTTATGGCTGTCAATTAAATTCGGTTTACCGGCAATTGCAGGCAATATCGGATATCTTATTTTTCAGATGAACGACAGATATATGCTGAACTGGTTAAGCACTGACATAGAGACCGGAAAATATTCTTTCGGATTTAAGATCGCAAATTTCATTAATCTCATTTTTGTTGCGACCGTAGGTATGAGTTTTATGCCTTCGGTATTCAGTAAGGAAAAGGAGGAAAATAATTCGAGATATTATCGAAAAATGCTCACTTACTATTGTTTTCTCATTGCGTTTATAATTCTCGCATTCCTATTTTTCTATAAAGATTTGCTTGCCCTGATGGCGAAGAATAAGGATTATTTTGATGGGTTTGCAGTAGTACCGATTCTGACTCTCAGCTTCATGGTAATGGGTATGAATTATTTTGTAGGCATCGGACTTTTCTTAAAAAACAAAATGCATCTCTTCCTGATCCCATCTCTTGCAGCAGTCGTTCTGAATATAATTATGAATTACTTTTTCATTCCGATATGGGGAATGATGGGCGCAGCTTATTCAACATTAATCTCCCAGATCATTTATACAGCAATTCTTACAATTACTTCCGGGAAACAATTAAAAGTCGGATTTGAATGGTTTAAAATACTGATGATATATACCCTGGCAATAGCGCTCTTTTTTGGAAATCAGCTTACCTCATCGCTTAATATCTTCCTTGCCACACCTTTGAGATTATTGCTCTTAGCAGTTTTCCCGCTGGTATTGTACAAACTTAATTTTTTTGAGAAAATAGAATTATTGCGTCTGAGGGAAGGTATTGGAAAGATCTTTAGTAATTACAGGCCCTGGTGATTTATTCTCTAAATTTCTTTAAGGATTGTCACCAGTTTTGAAGTCAGATTTTTTCTGCTGTATGAAGAAATATTATGTTCCTCTCTAATTAGAGGATTGTCAATAATTGCGCTTAGAAAATCCCTGATCCCCGATGAATCGTTATATTTAAAAGTACTGCCATTTCCTGCATCTTTAATAATCTCTGCGGCATCTCCATCTGTCGGTCCAATGCATAAAACAGGTTTGCCTGATGCGATATACTCAAAAAGCTTCCCCGTGATAATACTTTTATTGCTCTGATGATCAGGTATAATCAGCAACAGGACAGTTGTCCCGAGCATATAATTTATTGCTATAGTATGATCAACATAAGGGATGAAATCAACTGATGATTTTGCAGTTCCGGAAAGGACCAGTTCCTTTTGCTTTGGAGAGACTGTCCCGACAAATTTCAGATTAAAATCAATGTTTTTTGCAAGGAGGCTTTGAAGGGCATCAAGAAATCCGCCTATTGGATAAGCATCTGAGAGAGTGCCTATATATGATATTGTGAGTGTTTCAGGATTTGTTGCCTTCAACTCCCTGAAATCATCTTCGTCAAAACCATTTGTTATCACTTCAGTTTTTTTCTCAATCCCGGGGAGTTTGTTTATAAAAAGATCCCTCAGTGATTTTCCGACAGTTATTATCTTATCAGCTGATTTGAGTACCTCAATCTCAAATGACCTGTCAATCATTTTTGAAATGAAAGTAGGATAGAACTGATCGTAATAGTAAATATCTGTCCATGGATCCCGAAGATCAGCAATCCACTTAATATCGGGGAACTTTTTCTTTAGCTTCAACCCTATCAGCTGAGTTGAATGTGGCGGGCTGGTTGTAATTATATGCTTGATACTATCATTTAGGATGATATCACATGCCTTCCTGAAAGCATATTTATTCCATCCTTTTCGTGGATCAGGAATAAATAAATTACCGCGGATGAACCGCATTATTTTATCTTTTATACCTTTCCCGGCGTTAACAGCAAAACCTGCAGAGGGTATTTTTTTCTTATCATAATTATAAATCCGGAAATAATCTGTTGCCCTGGTTTTATAAATTTTTAGTTCGGAAGATATTTCCCTTTCCAGTGAATTGTCGGTTGCCGGATAAGCAGCATATTCAGTATCAACGGTCAGGATTACAGGTTCAATACCGAACGAAGGCAGGTATTTCGCAAACTTCAACCAGCGTTGGACCCCGGCTCCGGAACCAGGCGGCCAGTAGTATGTGATTATAAGAACCTTATCCATTTTAGAGCATTTTAAGCAAGGTTCTGATATTGACTTTTTCAGCAATAATATCTTTCAGCCGTTCAATTGTAACACGTTCCTGCTCCATCGTGTCACGATACCTGATTGTAACAGTATTGTCTGTTGGTGTCTGGTGATCGATAGTTATGCAATATGGAGTTCCGATCGCATCCTGCCGTCTGTAGCGCCTCCCGATAGAATCTTTATCATCATATTGGCAGTTGAAATCAAACTTAAGCTCATTCACAATCTTTACTGCAATCTCCGGAAGTCCGTCTTTTTTAACCAGTGGCATAACTGCCAGTTTTACCGGGGCAAGAAATGAGGGTAATCTCAGAACTACTCTGATATCCGTGGAACCATCCTCTTTCTTCAATTCCTCTTCAAAATAGGCAGCTGAAATGACCTGGAGGAACATCCTGTCGACTCCAATCGATGTTTCAATCACAAAAGGAACATATGATTCATTTCTGTCAGGATCAAAATACTGCAACTTTTTGCCACTATATTCCTGATGTTGCTTGAGATCGAAATCCGTACGCGAATGAATTCCTTCAACCTCTTTAAAACCAAATGGAAATTTAAATTCTATATCACAGGCAGCATTTGCATAATGGGCAAGTTTATCATGATCATGGAACCTGTAGTTTTCAGCTCCGAAACCAAGTGCCTGGTGCCATTTCATCCTTATCTCTTTCCAGTGTCTGAACCATTCAAGCTCCGTTCCCGGCTGAACAAAATACTGCATCTCCATCTGTTCAAATTCACGCATTCTGAAGATAAATTGTCTGGCAACGATTTCATTTCGGAATGCTTTTCCGATCTGAGCAATCCCGAAGGGTACTTTCATTCTCCCCGTTTTCTGAACATTCAGAAAATTTACAAATATCCCCTGGGCTGTCTCTGGCCTGAGATATATTTTCATAGCCCCATCGGAGGTAGAACCTATTTCAGTGGCAAACATCAGGTTGAACTGCCTGACATCAGTCCAGTTTCGGGTCCCGGAAACCGGACAGACAATTTCATTATCAATTATAATCTGTCTCAATTCAACGAGATTTGTTTCGTTCAGAGCCTTTTTAAACCGCGAATGAATCTCATCAATCTTTGACTGGTTTGCAATAACCCGGGGATTTGTCTCCCTGAATTTTTTTTCATCAAATGCCTCACCAAATCTCTCTTTTGCCTTGTCAACTTCCTTATTAATCTTCTCTTCAATTTTTGCAAGATGCTCTTCGATAAGAACATCAGCACGGTACCTTTTCTTTGAATCTTTATTGTCGATGAGCGGATCATTAAAAGCATCAACATGCCCTGATGCCTTCCATATTGTCGGGTGCATGAATATAGCAGAATCAAGTCCTACAATATTATCATGCAACAGAACCATGCTATCCCACCAGTATTTCTTAATGTTGTTTTTAAGCTCTACCCCGTACTGACCATAATCATATACGGCACTCAGACCATCATATATTTCACTTGAAGGAAAAACATATCCGTATTCTTTGCAATGAGCAATAAGTTTTTTGAAAACATCTTCCTGAGCCATAATAACTTTAGTTTAATTCTGAACGGAAGGCAAAAGTAATTCAAAATCTTCTGTTTTACAATGTGGGATTGGCTCTTCCCTTACTTTCATTCTGCAAGAAAGCATTATCCGGCCTCTTCTTCCAATTGTATCTACCTCTTCCCTCAGCCCCTTCTCCCAGGGGAGAAGGGGTGTAAGATTAAGATAATCATTCAGTTAAGTCCCTCTCCCTTGGGAGAGGGATTTAGGGTGAGNNAAGGTAAGTATTATTACAAAATCAAGTTTGGAGGAATCAAATACCCGGTACGCTCAGGGAGGGATTGCGGCAGTATTCAGCGAACCCGATAATTTTGAGAAACATATACAGGATACACTTATTGCCGGAGATGGCTTTTGTAATGAGGAAGTTGTGAGAATGGTTGTGAATGAGGCACCTGCAAGAATAAAGGATCTCATTAAGATGGGAGTGTCTTTTGATAAAAAACCGGATGGCTCATACGATCTTGCGCGTGAAGGGGGACATACAGAATATCGTATCCTTCATCATAAAGATAATACAGGTGAAGCAATACAAAAAGTTCTTACGCAGAAGGTAAGAAAAAATCCCAATATTGAGATATTTGAAAATCATTTTGCAATTGAGATTTTGACACAGCATCATTTGGGAGAGGAGATTAAAAGAAATTATCCGGGTATAAATTGTTATGGAGCTTATGTTGCTGATCTGCAGAACCCGAAAGTAATTACATTCCTGTCGAAGGTTACAATAATTGCAACAGGAGGAATGGGTAACGTGTACCAGACTACCACCAACCCTGAAATTGCTACAGGAGACGGAGTAGCAATGGTTTACAGGGCAAAAGGTACTATCGAAAACATGGAATTTGTTCAGTTTCATCCAACTTCATTATTCGATCCCAATAAAAGACCCTCCTTTCTGATTACCGAAGCGCTTCGCGGATATGGAGCAGAACTCAAGAATCTTGCCGGCGAAAAATTCATGAAAAGGTATGATAGTCGTGGTTCACTGGCTCCCAGGGACATAGTCGCACGTGCTATCGATAACGAAATGAAGATCTGGGGCGATGATCATGTCTGGCTCGATTGCACGCATCTTGATCCTGCGGGATTAATAGACCATTTTCCGAATATCTATGAACATTGCCTTGAAAGAGGGATCGATATTACAAAAAATATGATACCTGTTGTTCCTGCGGCACACTATTCCTGTGGCGGAATAAAAGTCGACATGAACGGACAAAGCAATATAAACAGGTTATATGCACTTGGAGAAGCTTCATCGACAGGCCTTCATGGAGCCAACCGTCTCGCCTCAAACTCACTGATAGAAGCTGCAGTCTATTCACACAGGGCTGCCATAGCAACAAGTACCAGGATTAATGAACTTACATTTGAGGAGAAGATACCTGACTGGGACTACAAAGGAACCACTCACCTCGAGGAGATGATCCTTATTACCCAGAATTATAAGGAAGTTCAGATGATAATGAGTAATTATGTCGGCATTGTCAGGTCAGATCTTCGTCTTGAAAGAGCCCTCACCCGCCTTGAAATAATTTATAATGAAACAGAAAACCTATATAAAAGATCCCTTATCTCAAAAAAACTCTGCGAATTAAGGAATCTTATTAATGTAGGCTACCTTATAATAAAGATGGCAAAGAGCAGACATGAAAGTATAGGTTTGCATTATTCCATTGACCATCCTAAGCGAAGCAGTTCTGAATTTTGATATAGCTTTATGAATCACCTCGAATCGGCATTTAAAGGCAAAAATAGTTTCTGGAGATACGTTGTAATGTTAGCTGGAGTTTTGGTTGCATCAAATACAATAGGTGCTATACCATTATTTATCGCCTATGCTGTAAAATCCGCTAATAATCCAGAGGTAATTGGAAAGATAGCGGCAAATCCTTCAGATATCAGTGTGTTAGGTTTTGATCCAAATATTGGTCTGCTGCTGATGTTAATTCCTTTTGTTGCAGGTATAGCTGCCTTTGTTCTTCTTATTAAACCGTTGAATGGGAGAAGCTTTAAACAAACCATAAACGGAACAAACTCAATAAGATGGAAAAGATTCTTTATTTCCGGAATTGTCTGGGCAATACTCTCCGGGCTCTATCTGATTATATATCTTGGTATTGACCCTGCCAACTTTACTCTTAACAATAAATCCATAACGCTGCTTTATCTTACAATTATTTCTATCATCTTTATTCCTTTTCAGGCCGGATTTGAAGAGGTGCTCTTTCGTGGATATCTCATGCAGGGATTTGCAGTGCTTGCCCGTAACAGGTGGTTTCCTTTGGTAACAACTTCAGTTTTTTTTGGACTTTTACATGCCTTTAATCCGGAAGTAAAAGATTTTGGCTTCATCACTATGATGCCGCAATACCTTCTATTTGGTTTTGTTTTTGGTATTACATCCATATTGGACGATGGTATTGAAGTCGCAATGGGAGCACACACTGCTAACAATATTTTTCTTTGCATTTTCGTGACTAATAGCTCATCGGCATTACAGACATCAGCACTTTATGTTCAGAAAAATGTCTTTCCATGGATCGAATTTTCAGGCCTGCTTTTAGCTTCTGTGATTTTTATAATTGTCCTGAAATTGATTTTCAGATGGAAGACTATTTCCTGTTTATGGGACAAAATCTATAAGAATGAAGAGACACTTCAGACAGCGTAAACTGCTGTTTTATCTTCCGTTCTGAAATCTCCCCATCTTTTTCTGATCCCATCCAGAATGATTTTTATCTCATCAACTTCCAGAGTGGTAAGAAGTTTTATTCTTGTCTCTTTAAAATCGGGCAACCCCTTGAAATAGTTGGAAAGATGACGACGCATTTCAAAGATTGACCTTTTGCCCTCCTTAAATTGAAGCGATTTATCCAGATGGAAAAGGGCGAGATCGACCTTTTCATTTACAGTCGGCTCGGGTAGTAACTCGCCTTTTTCAAGGAAATGTTTAATATCTCTGAAAATCCATGGTCTTCCGACAGTGGCACGTCCTATCATTATTCCGTCAACTCCAAATCTGGAGAACATCTCTTTTGCCTTTATTGGGCCATCGATGTCACCATTGCCTATAATTGGTATTTTAATTCTCGGACTATTTTTAACTTCACCAATGAGAGTCCAGTTTGCTGCTCCTTTATATAATTGAGCTCTTGTCCGGCCATGAATCGTAAGCGCCTGGATACCTGTATCCTGCAATCTTTCTGCTACCTCGACAATATTTTTGCTTTCTTCATCCCAGCCAAGCCTGGTTTTTACAGTAACAGGAAGCTTAACAGCTTTTACAATAGCAGTTGTCATTTCAATCATCAATGGAATATTTCGGAGCATTCCTGCACCGGCACCCCTGTTCGCAATTTTCTTCACGGGACAACCGAAATTAATGTCAATTAATTCCGGTCCTGCCTCTTCAGCGATATGGGCGGATTCAACCATTGCATCAATAAGATGTCCATACAATTGAATTCCCATGGGTCTTTCGAAATCGTAAATATCGAGTTTTTTAACACTTTTTTTCCCATCTCTTATCAATCCATCCGAAGAGATAAACTCAGTGTACATAAAATCAGCTCCATTGATCTTGCAAACCATCCTGAAAGAAGGATCTGTTATATCTTCCATCGGAGCAAGAAAAAGCGGATAATCCCTGATATTTATTTTTCCTATTTTCAACCGCGTTTTGTATCTTCTTCTTAATAGATAACTTTGCTGCAAATTTAATAAAATGAACGATAGATCCCGTTTATTTGATCTTAACGTATATCCGCCTGTTATTCAGTTATTTATATCTGCTTCAATAGTGATTATCGGAGGGACATTGCTCTTTTATTTATTCGTGTTTGCAGGTTCTCTGGTTTTGGGAAAAGATATGTCTGAAATACTCTCAATCCAACCTGGTGCAAATTCAGATGAAGGATTTATTTTGAAATATTTACAGGTCTCACAACAGGTTGCATTATTTATTATACCTGCAATTGTAATAGCAATGTTGCTGCGACAGGGGAATAAATCTTTTCTGAAGACTGATAGGTTTCCAGGGTCAATTCCACTGTTTATGGTTATTATGCTGGCAATATTAATACTGCCAGTGACCATCTATACCGGGATGCTTAATTCCAGAATGACTCTGCCCGGCTGGTTATCAGGAGTTGAGAATTGGATGAGAACCAAAGAAAATACTGCATCTGATTTGACAGGATTGCTGATTAAATCCAGGGGAATTGGTGACTTAATGATAAATATTTCTATTCTGGCTGTCATCCCCTCTGTTGCAGAAGAGCTGATTTTCAGAGGTATCCTGCAACAGATCCTTTGCAGAATATTTAAATCAGGTCACATCGCGATATGTATAACCGCCATATTTTTCAGTGCTGTTCATCTGCAATTTTACGGATTTCTTCCAAGGTTGATCCTTGGTCTTAGTTTTGGGTATCTTTTTTTCTGGTCGGGAAATTTATGGATTGCTGTTGTTGCGCACTTTATTAACAATGCTATTCCGGTCATGATGTCTCATTTCATAAAATGGAATGACCTGTCTGATAAGGCTTCAGATATGGTAGAGAAAAAGGTATTAATTCCTCTTGTGCCTGCCTTATTGAGTATTGGAATTCTCTATTATTTCTGGTCAGAGTACAGAAATAAGCTGGTTGAAAGTGCCGGATAATTTCTAACAGGCAGGGCTTTATGATTCGATTGCTCCGGATTTATTCAGTTCTCCTTTCCTGTAGAAATAAACAAGGCCATATTCCATACATTCTTTTCTTTTTTCCTCTTCGGCATGTTCTGAAAACCCGGTTTCGACTTCATTCCAGATAGTGAGAATAAGATCATCAGCCTCTCTCCGTAATTCGCTGCTCTTTTCAGCATAATCAAGAGTTTTCTTATTCAGATTCTGAAAATGATTCAATGCATCCAGAAACTGTTCAAATCTTACTTTTACCACAGCGATTGTAGGATTTGTTATCGGACTTCCGCCCTTCTTGATCCTGAATTCCTCCCCTTCAATTATTCGTCTTCCCCAACTCAAAAATTCATTATTTGTATTAAAAAAAGGAAGTGTAGCGTCGTTGGTAGGCAACCCGTAATATGCACGTGTCTCAACGGGCAGGTCTCCTCTGAAAATTGCCATGTTCATGACTCTTATGAAATGGGTCAGATAGATTCTTGCTTTTCTTTCAATTTCATTAAAATTTCTCCCCTTGATGTTTTGAGAAGTGACAGATTGTTTTTTTAGATTAATTCCATTTTCAAACTGAGGAAGAAATTTCTGCAATCTTACAAATGTCTTTGATGAAAAAGCCATTTTGTGGGGAGGAAGATCCTGTCCTTTCTTAAAAGCTGTCTTCATTGCCCTCATTCTTGCGGCATCAGTGTTGGGTAATCTCCGATAAGGCATATTCAGTCGCTGTTAATAAATTGTTGATAACCATTGCGAATATAGGGATATTTTGTTAATAATAATTAGTATTCGCTATATTTATTACAATTATTACTTTAATGATAGTTTTACAAGATATTTCTAAAAGGGTTTTAAATAATATAATGTGAGTATCTGGAATCTTACATCCAAATTTATTGATTTTCAAGCGATTTATAATGTTTATTTATGATTGCCGATAGTCATTTAATATAATATAATAACCGAAGATAACTTGATAATTAAAAATATTATTGATTGCGAAAGGATAAAAGATAATTATCAGAACAGTGTTGCTTTATAGTCTCTTGAATTGTATTTTTGACTGAGTCATCAGACATTAGTAATTAAAACAAGCAATATGTTTAAAAGTGAAACTTATTCAGGAAGAAGAAATCGTCTTCATAAAATAATGAAATCTGGCATCGGATTATTCATTGGCAACAATGATGCTGCAATGAACTACATCGCTAATCCGTACCATTTCAGGCAGGACAGTGATTTTCTCTATTTTTTTGGTCTTGATCTTCAGGGCTTTGCGGGGATAATGGATTTTGATAATGGAGAGGATTATATATTCGGAAATGATGTTGACATGGATGATATCATCTGGATGGGTCCTCAACAGACTGTTAAAGAATTGGCTGCAAAATGCGGTATCCTGAATACTTCACCAATGACTAAGCTGGAAGAGACAATAAGGATAGCTATTTCAAAAGGCAGAAAAGTACATTTCCTTCCGCCATATAGAGGTGAAACAAAAATGACTCTCGGTTCTCTTCTGAAGGAGAACCCCTGCCAGATGAAAACACTGGCTTCTCCTGAGCTTATAAAAGCTGTAGTGTCCTTAAGATCAATAAAGGAAGAAGTTGAAATTGAAGAGATTGAAAGTGCCGTTGGAATTGCATATGAAATGCATGTAACAGCCATGAAAATGTGCAAACCAGGTGTACGTGAGCAGGATATTTTCGGGGCAATTGAAGGAATTGCCCTGGCAAAAGGAGCAGGCCCCTCTTTTCCTACTATTCTAAGCATAAACGGACAAACGCTTCATAACCATGCACATAACAATATCCTCAGGGAGGGAAGGATGATGGTTACTGACTGCGGTGCGGAAACCAATCTGCATTATGCTTCAGATTTTACCAGGACTACTCCTGTTGGAGGTAGATTCAGTGACAGGCAAAGAGATATCTATGAAGTTGTTCTCAAAGCAAATACTGAAGCTATCGATGCGGCAAAGCCCGGAATATCAAATCTTGATCTTCACCTGATGGCTTGCAGGATAATTGCCTCAGGAATGAAAGAGATTGGATTAATGAAAGGAGATACGAATGAAGCAGTTACTGCTGGTGCTCATGCACTTTTCATGCCCCATGGACTTGGTCATATGATGGGACTCGATGTTCACGATATGGAAGGTCTTGGGGAAGATTATGTCGGATATAATGAAGAGATTAAAAGAAGCTTTCAGTTTGGTCTGAGCTTCCTTCGTTTTGCACTTCCTTATAAACAGGGACATGTCTTTAC
>PMEC01000037.1:0-3062 GCA_003155705.1 Bacteroidales bacterium | reverse complement strand
CAAATATTAAGTTTTCCCGGGAAATTAGTTTTTTTCTGATGCTCAATGCACAGAAATGTTTTTCATAACTTCCAAAATGAGAAAAAAGGAGAAGAATTATCCATAAATTTTATAAGAATTCTTTATTCCAGGAAGAATAACCAGTTCTAAATTAGTTATTTTTAAGGTTGCTAAATTAACATTTATTGACCCGATCTATTTGTTATATCTGAATTAGTCTTTTTACAACCTGACATTAAAATGAAAATGACTGTTGCTGAACTTCAAAAAATGGCATGTACACTGAGAATCAATGTAATCAAAATGGTTGGCGTTGGTCAGAAAGGCCATTTGGGTGGATCCTGCTCATTAAGTGAAATTGTTTCGGTACTTTATTTTTACCGGATGAAACACGATCCGAAAAATCCAGCATGGAAAGACCGTGACAGGTTTCTGCTTAGTAAGGGACATGCTGCTCTTATACAATATGCTGCGCTGGTTGAGGCTGGATATTTTCCAAGAACAGAGATTGACAGAGTAAAATGTTTAGGCGCCATGTTGCAGGGACATCCTGACATGAAAACTACTCCGGGGATTGAGGGCAATACAGGTTCATTGGGGCAGGGATTATCGATGGCCTGCGGAATGGCTGCAGGACTCAGGTTGGATAAGAAAGATAATAAAGTTTACTGTATTATAGGTGATGGGGAAATTGCAGAAGGTCAGATTTGGGAAGCTGCAATGACGGCTTCTGTTTTTAAACTGGAAAATTTAATCGTTTTTCTGGATAAAAATAACCTGCAGGCCACTGGCCCGATTACTGATCGTTATAATACAAATCCTCTCCTTGAAAAATGGAAAGCATTTGGATGGCATGTAGCCGAAGTTGATGGACATAACATTAAAGAAATTATTAAAACGCTCGATGAGGTAGATAAGGTGACTGGTAAACCTAAAATAATCATTGCACATACAATTAAAGGCAGAGGTATCGCATTTGCTGAAAATGTTGCCTCATTTCATAATGGTGAACTTACCAAAGAACAATTTGATCAGGCATGTTCAGAACTGAATAAAAATAATTAAACGTTTATGAAATTTCAAAATCAAAGACAAGTTTACGGAGAAACTTTACTCGAACTGGGAAGGGAAAATAAGAATATTGTTGTACTTGAAGCTGATTTGGGTAAATCAACGATGACTTGCCTGTTTGAACAGGAATTCCCTGACAGGTTTTTTGAAATGGGAATAGGTGAAGCAAATATGACATCGTTTGCAGCAGGTCTCTCCTTAACCGGGAAAATAGCTTTTACTAATTCATTTGCTGTATTTGCAGCAGGAAGATCATTCGATCAGATACGCCAGGGAATCAGCATACCAAAATTAAATGTAAAAATAGTCGGGTCAAGCGCAGGCTTATCAGATTTTGGAGACGGAGCAACTCATCAGTCTGTTGAAGATATTGCCATAATGAGGGCCATCCCAAATATGACCGTCCTTGCTCCGGCAGACGGTATTGAAACAAGGAAAATGGTAAGAAAAATTGTCGATTATAACGGACCTGTTTATTTGCGCATAAACCGTCATGACCTTCCGGATCTGTTTCCTGAAGATCAGGAATTTGTGATAGGTAAGCCATATTTAGTCAGAGAAGGAAAAGACATAGTGGTTTTTGCAAATGGCATTATGGTATCGCGAGCTGTAAAAGCTGCCGAAGAAGTTGGAAAAGAAGGCATATCTGTCAGAGTGGTGAATGTCAGCTCCTTAAAACCTGTTGATGAAAATGAAATTAAAAAATTTGCATCCAATGTAACAGGAATTATAACTGCAGAAGAACACTCTTTAATCGGTGGTTTGGCAAGCGTAATAACTTATATTTTGCGTGGCAATGGTTTACCTCTGATCCCTGTTGGAATCGAAGATCGGTTTGGTCAGTCAGCGCATGGCTATGATGAACTTCTTGAAGAATATGGACTGACAACAGAAAATATTGTCAATTCTGTGAAAAAATTATTGGTCAAATAATAGAAATAGAAAACAATGGAAACGATGAAAGCTGTTGTAAAATACGCGGATAAGCCAGGTGCTACTGAACTCCGCGAAGTACCAGTTCCTGAGATAGGGGAAACCGATGTTCTGGTTGAAGTTGCCTATGTAGGAGTTTGCGGGACAGATCCTCATTTACATAATAATACCTCTGCTTTTAAATTTGTCCGTCCATTTATTCTTGGACATGAGTTTGCAGGAACAATAGTTAAAGTCGGTGATAAAGTGAAAGGATTTTCACTTGGAAACAGGGTTACGTCTGAGACTCATGCAGAATATTGCGGGAAATGCGCTCTGTGCAGACAAAACAACTATCCACTTTGCAGAGAAAGAAAAGGATATGGATTCCATGTCGATGGTGCATATACAAAATTTGTAAAAGTGCCGGAACGGATTCTGCATCATGTTCCGGATAACGTGTCATTAAAAGCGGCTTCAATCACAGAGCCTTTTTGTGTGGCATATAAAGCGTTTGTTTCTAACAGCAATGTCAATCCGGGAGATACTGTTGTTATAATAGGTCCTGGCTCAATTGGAATTTTATGTGCAAAACTGGCTCAGTTATCCGGTGCCGGTGACATAGTAGTAATAGGAACTGAAGGTGATGACAAACGGCTTGAACTCTCAAAAGATTTTGGGGCCACAATTACCATCAACTCAGCAAAGGAGGATCCGTTGAAAAAAATAATGTCATTGGGCGATGGCTATGGAGCTGCTCTGGTTCTTGATCTGGCAGGAAGCTCATCAACATTGAAATTATCGATGGATGCCGTCAGACCTGCCGGGCAAATTACAAAGATCGGATGGGGCCGTCAACCTGTTGGTTTCAGCCTGGATCAAATAATTGCAAAATCAGTTACACTGAAAGGTCACTTCAGCCATACCTGGGACGTCTGGGAAAAGTGCCTTACTTTAATGGGAAAAGAACTGGTAGACCTGGAGAAACTTATTACACATGAACTTGGAATAGATCAGTTTGAAAAAGCATTTGAACTGAGTGAATCAAAAGAAGCTGTAAAGGTTGTCCTGAAACCAAT
>PMEC01000070.1:27183-37628 GCA_003155705.1 Bacteroidales bacterium | reverse complement strand
CTTTACGCGAAGGCGGATTAAATTCAATTTTTTTTCTTTTTAGAAATCATTGGTCTAATTGTCATTGTTAAGTTGAATAAAAATCAATTAGGTTTGCATAAAGATTTCAAAATGAACAGAACAGCAACAGTAAAGGAACTTAAGCGTCTCCTTAAAAGGAAAAATATTCAGCCTTCAGGCTTCGTGCCGACAATGGGGGCTTTACACGCAGGACATTTGTCTCTGGTTGCCAGGGCAATAAAAGAATGCCGGGTTCTGACAGTAAGTATTTTTGTAAATCCGACCCAGTTTAACGACAAAGAAGATTTAAAAAACTACCCGCGAAATGTGGAAAAAGATCTGGAAATGTTATCAAACCTGATGCGGGAAAATGACATTGTGTTTACCCCTGACACACACGAAATATATCCCGAAGAAGACACCAGGATCTTCAATTTCGGAAATCTTGATAAAGTAATGGAAGGATTACACCGCCCCGGCCATTTCAACGGTGTTGCTCAGGTTGTGAGCCGGCTGTTTGACATTGTTGACCCGCAAATTGCTTATTTTGGTCAGAAAGATTTTCAGCAACTGACTATCATAAAAGAACTTGTCAGACAAACAGGGAAAATGGTTAAAATTAGCAGCTGTCCTATCGTTAGAGANNAGGATTGATGCACCTATTATCTACAAAACTTTACTGAGAGCAGCTGAATTGATAAAAACCGCGGAAATTACTGATATTAAAGATCTTGTAAAATCCACCATTAATAAGACTCCGGACTTTAATGTTGAGTATTTTGAAATAGCAGATGATGTTGAACTTGTACCAGTCAGACAAAAAAGTGAATTTGATAAGGGGAAAAGGTATTTCGGGTGCATAGCAGTCAAAGCCGGGAAGATAAGATTAATTGATAATATTGAAATTTCGTTGTTCTGAATTAAAAGGTTAATTAACTTTGCAGTGATATAAAGAAGCTTGAAAATCAATTTTTTTACCCCATCCCTAAAGGGAGAAATTGATTTTGGCTGCGCCGAGCTCCCCCGCAAGCGGGGTTCGGTTCTTCGCTCCCCTGCCTGCCGGCAGGCAGGCTTTAGGGTAAGGGGTAAACGAAGAAAATCAAAAGGGAATATTAATTTATGGAAAAACAAGTTGGTATGCTAATTGAAGTTGTAAAATCGAAAATTCATAATGTTTCTGTGACTGAAGCAAATCTTAATTATATTGGAAGCATATCAATTGATGAGGATCTGATGGATGCAGCCAATATTATTGAAAATGAAAAGGTACAGGTAGTCAATATAAATAATGGGGAACGTCTCGATACTTATGTAATAAAAGGGGAAAGAGGTTCGGGTCAGATTTGCCTTAACGGACCGGCTGCACGAAAGGTTGTAGTGGGGGATGTGATCATAATTATATCTTATGCTGCCATGGAATTCAATGAAGCGAGATCTTTCAGACCGAATATTGTCTTCCCTGATACAAATACAAACAAATTAATCTGAGCTTGAGAAAAAGCATTATACAAGTCCTTAAGTTTCTTGCATTTCTTTTAGTGGGATTGATTCTGCTTTGGCTTGCATTCCGGAAAACCAATTTCACAAATCTCGGTGAAGGCCTGAGAGAGGCAAAATATATCTGGCTTTTTCTTTCCATATTTTTTGCACTGCTTGCCTATATAAGCAGAGCCCGCAGATGGATACTTCTGATTAATCCTCTGGGCTACAAACCCTCTCTTAAGAATGCATTTTATGCAATGATGACAGGTTACCTCGCAAACATGGCGCTCCCCAGAATCGGTGAAGTTTCAAAGTGCGTTGCCCTGGGTAAAAAGGAAAAAATACCGGTTGATCAGCTTTTTGGCACTGTAGTTATTGAAAGGTTTATCGACTTTTTATCATTACTCTCAATCATGATCATAATGCTGATAATCGATAGTACTACTATTGGTCCTTTTCTGATTGATAACATTTATCAGCCTATCCAACAGAAACTTTCCGATATTTTCGGCGCTGCCTGGATATTCTGGTTAATTCTTTCATTTGCAGGTATTTCAATATTATTCATCTTATATAAAGCAAGGAAAAGTCTCAGAAAAATAAGGTTCTTTGCCAAAATTTTCGATACAGCCAAAGGAATCAGCCATGGACTTAAAACAATTGCTAAAATAGAAAGAAAGTGGGAATTTCTTTTTCATACTCTTTTCATATGGATCAACTATACCCTTATGACCTGGGTTGTGGTTTTCGCAGTTAAAAGCACTTCACATCTTGATCTGTTCGATGGCATTTTCCTGCTGGTAATAGGTGGTCTTGCAATGTCAGCTCCGGTCACAAGCGGGTTGGGAGCATTTCATTTTATCATATCAAGAGCACTGGTAGTCGTTTATGGAATAAGCCTCGAAGACGGACTTGTATATGCAATTCTTGCACATGAATCTCAAATGATATTTGGAGCAATTCTTGGAACTTATTCATTTTATGCTTTGGTAAGGAAGAAGACGCATAATACTGTGATTAACAACCCCCCCATTCCTCCTAAAGGGGGGTTAAATTAAGCCCCAAGATTGCCCTCTTTAGTGGGTTCTCGGACCTATTTATAAAAGTCAAAAAAAACATTGAATGGCCAAGTCAAAGAGTGTTTTTATATGTCAGAACTGCGGCGCTGAATCGTCAAAATGGATAGGCAGGTGCCCATCATGCAAGGAGTGGAATACTTATCATGAAGAAATAATTGCCCCAGCTTCTTCACGGGAATCCTCTTTTAAAATTGATAAGGAAAAGAAAAAGCCCGAACTTCTTGATAATATTAAATCTGATGAACAGTCCAGGCAAAAAACAGGGTTAGCCGAACTTGACAGGATACTTGGCGGAGGCATGGTGGGCGGTTCACTCATATTACTAGGCGGTGAGCCCGGAGTAGGAAAATCGACACTTGCTCTTCAGTTGGCGCTGGCAATGAAGAACAGGATAATACTTTATGTTTCAGGTGAAGAGAGCGAGGAACAGATAAGTCTGAGAGCCAAAAGACTTAAAAAGAATAATCCCGAATGTTACATACTCAGTGAGACAGAACTGGAAACAATACTCACTCACTCGGAGAATATTAAACCCGGACTTATAATAATTGACTCCATTCAGACTATCAGGACAGGATTGCTGGAATCTTCAGCCGGATCGGTATCGCAAGTCAGGGAATGTGCCGCACAGTTGCTTAAGTACTCTAAGATTACCGGAATACCGGTTTTTCTTATTGGCCATATTACAAAGGATGGAACTATTGCAGGACCAAAAGTTCTGGAACACATAGTCGATGTTGTTCTATACTTCGAGGGCGACAGTAATTATGTATACAGAATACTCAGATCCGTGAAAAACAGATTCGGGTCTACCTCCGAACTGGGGATCTTTGAAATGCTGGAATCGGGTTTAAGAGAAGTTGATAATCCCTCAGAACTTTTTATCAATCAGCATGATGAACCCCTGAGCGGAATTTCAATTGCCGCTACAGTCGATGGGCTGAGACCTTTTCTCATTGAAACACAAGCGCTAGTCAGCAGTGCAGTTTATGGTAATCCTCAGAGAAGCTCCACCGGTTTTGACATCAGACGTCTTAATATGCTCCTTGCTGTTCTTGAAAAAAGAGCCGGTTTCAGACTGGCTATAAAAGATGTATTTCTGAATATTGCCGGCGGAATAAAAGTTAACGATCCGGCAATTGACATGGCAATATTAAGTGCAGTTCTTTCATCTAATCTGGACATACCGCTGGAGAGAAATGCTTGTTTTTCAGGGGAAGCAGGCCTTTCCGGAGAGATAAGACCGGTTTCCAGGATTGAGCAGAGAATCAGAGAAGCAGGAAAGATGGGGTTTACTAAGATATATATATCAAAGTATCACAGGAATATTAATATAAAGGATGCAGAAATAAAAGTGATTCCTGTAGGCAAAATAGAAACTCTGGTTAAGTTTTTATTCGGATAAACGGTTAATACTTCTGAAGATAGTTGCTTCGTTTGTTAGTTGTTTTTTTCAACCTGTCACAATCAAGTTCCAGTTTGAATCCGGCAGGACGCTCAAAAATATCCTCATCCATTGAACTAAATTGCGGGTCAGCATATACCTTCTTCAGAAAAATGCCCAATATCGGCAACGCAATTACCGCTCCCTGTCCTTCATCAAGAGTATTGAAATGGATGCTCTGATCCTCCCACCCGCTCCAGACTCCTGCAACAAGGTTTGGAGTAACGCCCATAAACCAGCCGTTGCCATGGTTCTGTGTCGTACCTGTTTTCCCTCCTATCTGGTTAGTCAGATTATAGGTATACCGTAACCCGATTCCGGATCCTATTCTAACTACACCTTGCAGAAGATCAAGCATCAGATATGCCTGCTCCTCGCTGATAACCTCTTCTATCTTAGGGGAAAACTTTGAAACAGTGTTCCCGTTTTTATCTTCAATCCGTGTCACATACATCGGTTGTGTATTGACTCCTTTATTGGCAAATGTTCCGTAAGCACCTACCATCTCTTCAAGTTTGACATCTGATGTTCCCAGGAAAATAGACACAACCGGATCTATCTTGCTCCGTATACCCATCCTGTGCATCAGATCTACCACTGCTTTTGGGGTAAACTGTTTCATCACCCAGGCTGAAATATAATTCTCTGATTTAGCAAGACCCCATTTTAAAGTCACTCTCTTGCCATGAAAATCTTTAGGACCGGAGCTCTTGGGAGTCCAGGTTGAGTCTCCCAACTCATATTTCCTCGGAATGCCAAGATCAAATGTGCGGGGTATATTATCAACCTCGTAACATGGAGAATATCCGCTTTGGATTGCAAGGGTATAAAGAAATGGTTTAATCGTACTCCCGCATTGCCTCTTCTGGTCGGTCACTGCATCATACTTAAAATATCTGAAATCGGGTCCTCCTACATAGGCTTTTACATATCCGGTATGAGGATCCTCAACCATGAATGAGGAACGCATTATATATTTATAGTATCTGATTGAATCGAGAGGAGTCAGAACAGTATCTCTTTCACCCTTCCATGAGAAAATTTTCATCCTGATGGGTGTATTAAATGATATCATTATTGAATCATCTGATAATTTTGAACTCTTCATATTCCTGTATCGTTCTGATCTTCTTATCGTTGTTGAAATAATGTCATCGATCTCCTTCTTATCCAGATCGTCGGAATATGGTGGATTTTTTAAGGTTTTGGCAAAATGGTAAAATTTTGGTTGAATATCCTTTGAAAGATGCTCAGTTAGAGCCTCTTCAGCATATTTCTGCATCTTTGAATTAATAGTTGTATAGATCTTTAACCCATCCCTGTAAATATTATAGTTGGAACCATCAGGTTTCTTATTTTTCCTGCACCAACCATATAGCGGATTGTTATTCCATTCCCAAAGAGCATCTTCATATTGTTCATCGAAAACAAACCTGTTCCTTTCAGGCTTTATTTTAATCATCGTATTCCTGATATATTCCCTCAGATATGTGGCAAGTCCTGAATTATGATCCTCTTCTTTGTAATCAAGTTCAATAGGAAGTTTTTTTACGGAATCAGCTACGGCTGGGTCAAGGAAACCGTATCTGGCCATCTGGGAAAGAACTACATTCCTTCTGATCATCATAAGATCCAAATTCTTTACAGGATTATAAAGCGCCGAATTCTTTAACATTCCAACAAGGACTGCTGCCTGCTGAATATTTAATGAATCTGGTGTTGTATTGAAATATACCTTGGCAGCTGATCTTATCCCGACAGCACTATATATAAAGTCAAATTTATTCAGGTACATTGTAATGATCTCTTCCTTTGTATAGCTTTTTTCAAGCTTAACAGCTGTCTGCCATTCCTTGAATTTAGAAACAGCTAACTTGAGTTTTCTGGTAACAGATGAGACTCTTGCGGTATCCCTGGGGTAAAGCAGCTTCGCCAGCTGCTGTGAAATAGTACTTCCTCCTCCCTTGTTTTTCCCGGAAAAGAAACCGCCGAAAGCTCTTCCAAGAGCGCGTATATCAACTCCCGAATGTCTGTAAAATCTTATATCCTCGGTTGCAATAAGTGCATTTACTATATATGGCGAAATTTCTTTATAGTCGGTCCAGGTCCTGTTCTCAAGATAGTACTTGCCAAGTAATATCCCGTCTTCGGAATATACTTCTGCAGCCAGATTATTTTTGGGGTTCTCAAGTTCGCTGAAAGAAGGCATGGGACCTAACTTTTCATTTGAGATCATTATGAAAAGAACTGTAACAAAAACAAAGGGTAGCGCGAATAGAATCCAGAATAAGACAAGATATTTTCTGTGTTGCGTATTGCCTTTCATTTCACATCAGAAGTTTGTGCCAAAAATAGTAAATAATAAAGAATCTTAACGGTTTATTTTGAAGTTTGGCACCTAAATGATTTACTTTGTCGTGTTTTTTAAAAGAATAAATGTCGCTGAAATGGTCGAGAATCTGGTAATTGTTGAGTCACCTGCGAAAGCTAAAACTATTGAAAAGTTTCTGGGAAAGGATTTCCATGTTGTGTCAAGTTTTGGACACATCAGAGATCTGGCAAAAAAAAATCTTGGAATAGATATCGAGAACGGGTTTACTCCTAACTATGAGATCCCAAAGGAAAAAACAAAGGTTGTGAGTGATCTCAGGAAAAATGCTGCTGAATCAAAAAATATCTGGATCGCTTCTGATGAAGACCGGGAAGGAGAGGCCATCGCCTGGCATCTCATTAATGTTCTTGATCTCGATTTGAAAAGTACGAAAAGAATTGTCTTTCATGAAATAACCAAGGAGGCGATATCTAACGCCATAAAAACACCACGGCTGGTGGATATGAATCTTGTTAACTCACAGCAAGCCAGAAGAATACTTGATCGTCTTGTCGGTTTTGAGATATCTCCCGTTCTCTGGAAAAAGGTTCAACCCGCTTTATCTGCAGGAAGAGTTCAGTCTGTTGCCGTCAGACTAATTGTCGAAAGGGAAAGAGAAATTATCTCTTTTAAAACAGAATCAGCATTCAGGATTACTGCAGTTTTTCTTTTATCTAAAGATGACCCGGAAACAATTCTCAAAGCAGAAGCGTCTAAAAAATTTACGAAAGAGGAAGAGGCTTTAAAGTTTCTTGAATTATGCAGTTCTGCTGATTATAAAATTAACAGCATTTCAGTCAAGCCCGGAACGAGATCTCCTGCACCGCCATTTACCACATCAACTCTTCAGCAGGAAGCTTTCAGAAAGCTCAGTTTTTCTGTTGCACAGACAATGTCAGTGGCCCAGAAACTATATGAAGCCGGGAAAATAACCTATATGAGGACTGACTCTACAAACCTTTCAAATCTTGCATTAGCAAAGTCACGTGATGCAATTATAGCAGAGTTTGGAGAAAAGTACTCCAGAACACGTCAGTTTAAAACAAAAACAAAGGGGGCACAAGAGGCTCATGAAGCGATCAGACCTTCATATCCGGAGAAATCTTCAGTAACAGGAAGCCAGAATGAGAGAAAACTTTATGAGCTTATCTGGAAGAGAACCATAGCTTCACAAATGGCAGATGCCCTCATTGAGAAAACTAACATAGGAATTGAAATGAACAATTCTCCAGTTACTTTTTCTGCAACCGGAGAAGTGATAAAATTTGACGGATTTCTGAGAGTTTATTCAGAATCAGCTGACCTGGAAAACCACGAGGAAGAAAAATATGTAATTCCACCGGTAAAAAATGGTATGCCATTATATTATAATAGTATATCGGCTACGGAAAAATTCACTACATCTCCCCCCAGATATACAGAGGCAAGCCTTGTTAAAAAACTGGAAGAGCTCGGCATAGGTCGTCCTTCAACTTATGCTCCAACAATATCCACTATTCAGAACAGAGGCTATGTTGCAAAAGAAGACAGACCCGGGGAAAAGCGAAAAATAAGAACAATTGAACTCATAAATGGTAAAACTTCATCTTCGTCAAAAACAGAGATTACAGGGAAGGAGAAATCAAAACTTTTTCCAAAAGATATAGGAATGATTGTTAACGATTTTCTGGTTGAAAATTTTTCAGAAATCGTCGATTTTCATTTTACAGCAGAAGTTGAACTGCAGTTTGATGAAATTGCAGAGGGGAACCTTAAATGGACAGGGATGCTCGACAAATTCTATTCCTCTTTTCATAAAACAGTAGAAAACAGCCTTGAAAATAAAAATAAGAAAACCGGGGCAAGATTACTTGGGGATCATCCGGAGACAGGAGAACCCGTTTCAGTAAAAATGGGAAGATACGGGCCGGTTGTTCAGGTCGGAGACCAGAATAAAGATGCTAAACCCAAATTTGCAAGTTTGCTGAAAAGCCAGCTTATTGAAACTATTACTCTTGCGGAGGCACTAAATCTTTTCCGGCTTCCCCGGTCCCTTGGAGAATATGATGGTGAGGATCTTGTAATAGGTATAGGAAAATTCGGACCTTATATAAGACACAAGAATAAGTTTTATTCTCTCAAGAAAGGCGCTGATGATCCTTATGTGATTACCATGGAACGGGCCAAGGAGATCATTCTTGAAAAAAATGAGACTGATAAACAAAAAGTCATTCAGGATTTCGGTGAAATCCTGGTCCTTAATGGCAGATACGGACCCTACATTACAAAAGATAAAAAGAACTACAGGATATCAAAAGGGCAGGATGCTGCTAAACTTACAAAAGAAGAATGTATCAGCATAATTGAGAATAACGACAAATCCAAACAGAATGCTTAGACATGGTAGACCTGAATGACTATTTCAATCCTGTAAGCATCGAAAAGCCTGATTACGAACACTTGCCAGGATCTGCCGGCTTTTCACACAACATTTCCATTCACACTGAAAATAATCCTATAAAAGAATTAAAAAGATTCAGGATTGCCATTCTTGGTGTTCCTGACGGAAGAAATTCTCCCGGAGTTGGCTCCGCTAAAGGCCCTGATATAATCCGGGATCAGCTTTACCGGCTTTCACGCATTCCTGGGAAAGCCAGGATAATTGACCTTGGTAATATGAAAAACGGGGTAACTTTCAATGATACTCTTGCCGGTCTTAATGACGTTCTGACCTTGCTTCTTTCTGAGAAAATCTTTCCGGTAATTATCGGGGGAAGCAGCGCTCTGGTTACTGCGATCGACAGATGTTTTTCTCTTTCAAAAATTCCTTATACATTAACAACTGTTGATTCCAGAATTGACTTTCACCCTGAGAGAAAAGAACCTGATTCATTTAATTACCTGAATAATATTATTTATAACAATAAAAGTTATCTGAGTCATTTTATAAACATAGGATATCAGACATATCTTAATGATCAACAGGCAATCAACAGGTTGCTCAAAAGAAGATCAGAACTGGTTCGGATTGGTGATGTCAGACAGGCTATTTATCTTACCGAGCCGCTTTTCCGCGATTCTGAGGCAGTTGTTTTCGATATTTCTGCCGTACGGCAATCTGATGCACCGGGAACATTCTGTCCTTCACCAAACGGATTTTATGGAGAGGAGATCTGTCTGCTTTCAAGATATGCAGGTATTTCAGACAAGTTGAAGGTATTTGGTCTGTTTGATGTGAATCCGGAATATGATATCAGGTTCCAGACAACCTGTCTGGCAGCTCAGATAATATGGTTCTTTCTTGAGGGATTTTCCCAGAAACAATACGAAACCCCATCTTTAAATGAAAGTAACTCAGGCAGATTTACCCGATATCATGTCAGAGTTACCGACCTTGAGGATGACCTGATATTTATCAAAAGCAATCTCACTGACCGCTGGTGGATTGAAATCAATGCCGAACAGGATGAGATGCAATATATTGCCTGTTCACATGAAGATTATCTTAAAGCTAACGTTAATGAGGTACCTGACAGGTGGGTAAAAGCCGTGGCCAGACTGAAACCCTGAAAAAAAATTGGTTTTTNNAAGAGCTGTTCATAATATTTAAATAAATAAATTTAAATTTGTTTGCTTTTAAGATTTTTATTTATTTTACTGATTCAACTTACGCCAATGGCGAATCCGGATAAGAAATGAAAAAACTAAAGATTACATTTCTTTTTTTAATTGGTCTGGTTCGAATCGGATACTCACAACAGGATCCGATTTCGAGTCAATATATGTTTAACACACCGACTTATAATCCTGGAGTTTCCGGAGTCTCCGGTATGATCTGTGCCACTGCAATGACAAGACAACAATGGATTGGTTTTACAGGGGCGCCTTCTACCACTTCATTCAACGTCAATGCCCCGGTTAATCTTTTTCATATTAACAGTGGTGTTGGTCTGGTTGTGGAAAGTGATAATGTAGGATTTAATAAAGATATTAATCTCTCGGGGTCCTATGCATACATTATGAATGTCGGACAGGGTAAACTTGGTATCGGATTGATGCTTGGGATGCTGGATGTTGCACTCTCTCCGAA
>PMEC01000070.1:25155-27171 GCA_003155705.1 Bacteroidales bacterium | reverse complement strand
TTACACATATAAATGAACCCAGTATCAAATATACCAAAGGGGGCTCATATGTCAGCCGGAATTATTATTTAACAGCCGGTTATACAATTCAACTACCCAGCCCCTCATTCGAATTGTTACCCTCATTATTTGTTTTCAGTGACGGAAAAGTTACACAGGCAACTATTAACGCTCTTGTCAGATACAATAAGAAAGTATGGGGTGGCGTTTCATATAGAGCCGGAGATGCTGTTTGCGGGATGATTGGGGTAGAACTATATAATGGACTCCGTATTGGTTATGCATACGATTTCCCCTTGTCGGATATCAGAAAAACCACAATCGGATCTCAGGAATTTATGGTTAATTATTGTTTCGATCTGGGTCTTGGCAAAAGCCCTACGAGATATAAAAGTATAAGATTTTTATGATTATTAAAAAAAAATAACTTACTTGCAATATAAAATCCTAAAGCACTATGAAAAAGGTATTCCTATTAGCTCTTACAATAACACTCTTACTAAGTGGTTGTGGCTCTTCAAATAATGGAGAGCTGACGGGTGTTCAGGGGAGAAAGAAATTTTTTGAGCCGGAACCTTTGGAGATGGCGTTTATTCCGGCAGGAAGTTTTACCATGGGTCAAAGCGACCAGGACGCATTCTTTGCAATGAACACTTTTTCTAAAACAGTTACTGTTGAAGCATTCTGGATGGACCAAACCGAAATATCAAATAATAAATATCGTCAGTTTGTAGCATATGTCCGCGATTCTATTTTAAGGACAAAACTTGGAGACGCCGGAATCGAAGGTCGTAATTATTATATGGTTGATAAAGAGGGAAATCAATTAGATCCTAAAGTACTTAACTGGGAAGAAAAAATTGATTATAAAGATGAGACTACAAAAACCACACTCGAAGAGATGTATTATGCTCCTGAAGAGAGATTTAACGGGCAGAAAGAAGTTGATTCAAGGAAACTTGTATATTCTTATTCCTGGGTTGATCTGAAACAGGCTGCCAGAACAACATACAAATATGATAATAAGGCAGGTACCGGAAAATATGATGGGCAGGTTACAAATATTGATGGAGTTACAACAGCCGTGGTAAATCGTGGTAATTTCATAATGCACGATAAAATTCCTGTTTACCCCGATACACTTTGCTGGATCAGAGATTTCACCTATTCATTTAACGATCCTCAGGCGTCCCTCTATTTCTGGCATCCATCATATGATGACTATCCGGTTGTGGGCGTTTCCTGGGTACAGGCTAAAGCATTCAGTATCTGGAGAACTGATTTTATGAATAACTCTCTCAGAAAACAGGGGGTACCGGATGTTCAGGCATACAGATTACCGTCTGAGACAGAATGGGAATATGCTGCCAGAGGAGGTTTGGATCTTTCGATGTATCCCTGGGGCGGCCCTTATACCCGTAACAATAAAGGATGTTTCCTTGCAAACTTTAAACCTTTGCGTGGAAACTATATTGATGATGGTGCTGTTTATGCTGCAAAAGTCGGATCCTTTGAACCAAATGAATATGGTTTGTACGATATGGCAGGAAACGTGGCTGAATGGACTAGATGTGCATATGCGCCGGATGCCTATATATTCACTCATGATCTCAACCCGAATTATGAATATGATGCAAAACCGAGTGATCCACCTATTATGAAACGCAAAGTTGTCAGAGGCGGTTCATGGAAAGATGTTGCATATTTTCTTCAGTGCGGTTCAAGAGACTATGAATACCAGGATTCCACCAAACCTTATGTAGGTTTCCGGAATGTAAGACAATATATTGGAGTAAATTAATAACATAACCCTAAAACAATCAGGTATATGAACCTAGCAGAATTAGTTCAAAGCAGTGGCTGGAAGAATTTCATAGCTAAACTTTATGGTTTAGGCGCTTCAGTCGTTATCATAGGTGCACTTTTTAAAATTCAGCACTGGCCTTTCGCAACAGAAATGCTTACCCTTGGCCTTTGTACTGAGTCACTTATCTTCTTCTTCTCAGCTTTCGAGCC
>PMEC01000070.1:11374-25114 GCA_003155705.1 Bacteroidales bacterium | reverse complement strand
AGCGAAGCAACTTCAAACATGAATGCTATGGGTGATGTTTCAGCTGCTTCAACAAAATATATAAATACTATTAAAAATGCAGATGAGTCACTAGGCAAACTGGCTGATTCCTACCAGACAACAACAAAAGTAATTAATGAGACAGGATCAAACTACAAAAATATTGCTGATTCACTATCTGTTATAGAATTGGGTGGTAAATCATACCAGGAACAGCTGGAGTCACTTAACAAAAACCTCTCAGCCCTTAATACTGTTTATGAACTGCAGATTAAAGGAACAAATAGTAATGTGAAAGAATCTGACGCCCTTTACAAGGGAATTCAAGGACTGATGAAAGACCTTACGGAATCAGCAGGTGATACCAAAAAGTATCGTGAACAGGTTACAAAACTCAATGATAATTTAACTGCATTGAACAACGTTTACGGGAATATGCTTGCTGCCATGAACGTTAAATAACGTGACATCATTTTTTTTAAATTAACTAAACTACCTGAAAAATGGCTCACGAAAGGCTATCACCGCGGCAAAAAATGATCGGTATGATGTACCTGGTGCTTACAGCCATGCTTGCTCTTAACGTATCGAAAGAGGCAGTTAAGGCATTTATGAAAGTGGAACAGGGACTTTCCAAAACCGTTAAGAATTACGATGCCAAAAACAAGGAAATTTACGATATGTTTGCACAGAAAGCTGCAGAGAATCCTGTCAGAGGGGGTCCTTACAGGGATAAAGCTTTTAATGTTAAAACACGTGCAGATGAATTGTTTACCTACATACAGGGATTAAAGATTGAAATAATCAAAACTGCAGAAGGTGAAAAATCCAAAGCTCTTAATGGTAATGAAATAGATATATATGAGGTTCAGAGATTTGACGACTCGAATGTACCATCTCAAATTTTGATAGGTGCAAATGAAGCAGGGAAAGCCTTTGCTCTCAGGACTGCAATAAATGATTACCGCGATTCCCTTATTAAAATCATCGATAACAAGAACAAAACTATCGAGGACGGTCTTCGGGCTTCCCTTAATACCGACGATGGTAAAAAGGAGGGGAATACCGGTACTCCTGAGCCATGGCCGAATAATACTTTCCAGACAATGCCACTGGTTGCTGTGATAGCTATGCTTACCAAGATCCAGGTCGATGTAAGAAATGCTGAAACTGATGTTATTACATTTCTTTTTAATGAAATAGACAAACGTTCATTTAAATTCACCAGACTGGATCCTACCGTTCTCACAAATTCAACTTATGTTATGGAGGGATTGGAATATAATGCNNTATAAGGTCAGAGCCGGTGGTAATCCCGGACCCAGACCCTGGGGTGGACTGATTTCGATGAAAGCTCCGGATGGTACATTAATTTCCAGACCTTTTAAAGCCACATATGAAGTTGGTGCACTGAATGTTGTTATTTCACCAACTGCCATGAACGTTCTCTATAGGGGGATTAAGAATCCTATTGATATTTCTGTTCCTGGAGTCGGACAGGGGAAGACCCATCCATCCATGGTAAACGGAACTATCATCGAAGGTCAGATGAAAAACTCTAAAGGAGAAACTTTTCCTGGTAGTTACCTCGCTGAACCGTCAAGTGATAAACCAGCCCCAACTGCGCAGATAGTAGTAAGTGCTGAGATTAACGGTAAACAGCAAACTTTCCCTCCCAGGATATTCAGAGTCAGGGATATTCCTGATCCAGTTGGAGAATTTGCAGGTAAATCCGGGCAAGGGAATGTTGGAAAAGAAGAATTACTTGCACAGCAGGGAGTCAGGGCTGTTCTTAAAGATTTTGATTTCGACCTGCAATTTACCGTTACATCGTTCAGGCTTTCATATGAAGACAGAGGCTTGTTTATTAGTAAAGACAGTAATTCACAATACCTTACTCCTGAACAAAAGACTTTATTGAATGGCCTTACCAGAGGAAAACGGTTGTATGTTGAAAATATTAAAGCTGCGGGTCCAGATAAAAAAGAACGTCCGATTGGACCAATTACCATAACAGTTAATTAGAAAAAAATATCTTTACTGCAATGAACAGAAAGCTTTTACTAGTAATATTGGGATTCCTTTCAGCAGGAATATTGAATGCACAAACATTCAAAGATATCTATCAGAAAACTATTCCTGATAATCAAAAAATCAATTACCCGTATCTCCGTGAGGCCGACGTCATCTGGTCAAAACATATTTACAGAGTTATTGATCTCAGGGAAAAAATGAATCAACCACTGTATTATCCGGTAATTCCAGTTGCGGATGGAAGAAGGAGTTTCATGAGAATATTGCTTGATGAAGTAAAAGCCGGAAGGTTAAATGTATATGATGGAAGTAGTTTAACTGCTGATACCCTTGTTGCACCATCCACGTATGCTGATGTGGAAAAAAACATGGATGGCGGGAAAATTAAAAGAGCTGTTGTGAATCTCGCTACAGGCGCTGTTGACTCGGTACCCACTTATGTTCCCCCAAAATTTGATAATGTTAAGCAATTGCGCATTTACGAGGAATGGTATTTCGACAAGAAGCTTTCAAAACTTGATGTCCGGATTATTGCTATTTGTCCAATATATTTTTATAATGATCCTGCAACACAAACACAAAGGAAAAAAGCATTGTTTTGGATTAAATATGATGACATAAGAGACCTCCTTTCTAAAAAAGAGGCCTACAATCCCTCAAATGATGCACAGAGAATTTCTTTTGATGACATCTTTCAGCAACGGAGATTTGATAGCTTTATAATTGCTGAGTCAAACGTTTATAATGATAGATTTATAAGTGAGTATGCTGTTGGCCAGGATGCTATGTTTGAAGCTGAACGCGTTAAAAAGGATCTTTTCAATTTCGAACACGACCTCTGGGAATATTAGAACTCAATCAATAAAAAAGATGGGCGAAGTTTGAAACTTCGCCCATCTTTTTTTTGCGTTACCCCTAAATTCCGCTTTGCGGAACTACTNNTCTTCCTCTTTTTTAACTATAAGTAAAACATCATCAGTATTAACAACTATATAATCTTTCAAGCCCTGAAGAACGGCTACTTTCCCAGAAGGTATATTAATTATGTTTCCACTGTTTTCGTACGAGAATATTGTCCCTTTTAAAATAGCATTTCCATTCTTGTCAACGGGGGTCTGTTCATAAAGAGAGCTCCATGTGCCAAGGTCAGACCAACCCACATCCGCACACAATACAAAAACATTATCTGCCTTTTCCATAATTCCATAGTCGATCGATATACTTCCGCAGGCAGCATAGGTCTGTGCAATAAAATTTTCTTCTTTTTCTGTTCTGAACTGATCACGACCTTCATCAAATGCTGAAAAAATATCAGGCAGATATTTTTCAAGAGCCTCTAGGATTGCATCTATTTTCCAGATAAAAATCCCGGAATTCCAGTAAAAATCTCCACTTTTTAAAAATACTCTGGCAAGATCAATATCGGGTTTCTCAGTGAATGTTTTGACCTTTAGCAGTTTATCAAACCCATCAACTCGTTTCTTTTCATTTGCCTGTATATAACCGTATCCAGTTTCAGGTTTATCTGGTTTAATGCCAAGAGTTAGTAATGCCTTATTATTCTCCGCAAACTCGTAAGCCTTACCCATAACCTTACAAAACTCTTTCTCCTTTAGGATAAGATGATCTGATGGAGTAACTGCAATCACAGCATCCGGGTTTTCGCATTTTATTCTGAAAGTCCCGTAAGCAATACATGGTGCAGTATTTCGTCGCAATGGTTCAGACAAAATTCTCTCTGGATCTATTCCAAGTTGCTCAGTTACCAACTCTTTATGGTCAGCACTTGTAACAACAAATATGTTTTTTTCAGGACAAATAGACTTGAATCTTCTATATGTTTGTTGGATAAGTGTCTCCCCGCTACCGAGGATGTCAAGAAATTGCTTAGGTTTTTCAAGCCGGCTTAAAGGCCAGAAGCGACTTCCGACTCCACCAGCCATAATAATAACATATCTGTTATCCATATTAAATTATTTAGTTACGAATAATTTTATGCAAATATATAATTATTTACGCATTCGGGTTTTAAATGCCGGATGTCTGAAATACGGTAAATATTTGTAATTTTGACCTCACAGTTTCTATGAATATGATCAAGTTTTTGACCTATTTGGGACAATATGTATTGCTTCTTCAAAAGGTCTTTTCTAAACCAGAAAAGCCTTCGATGTACTATAAGCAGACTATCAGAGAATTAATGTATCTTGGATTTAATTCTGTGGCAATAATAGCTATCATTTCCTTCTTTATGGGGGCAGTTGTCGCTCTCCAGACTGTTTATAATACCGAGAATCCACTTTATCCCAAATATCTTGTCGGCCTTGGAACCCGCGACTCTATGATTCTTGAATTTTCATCCTCTGTTGCTGCTCTTATTCTAGCAGGAAAAGTGGGTTCGAGTATTGCCTCTGAAATAGGAACTATGAGAGTTACAGAACAAATTGATGCCCTCGAAATTATGGGAGTCAACTCTGCATCGTATCTGATACTTCCAAAACTTATTGCGACCGTCCTTTTTAATCCTTTCCTTACATTAATAAGCATTATCGTCGGAATTTTTGGTGGTTATCTTGCAAGCACAGTATTCGGAACGATGACACCTGAAGACTTTATTTATGGTATTCAGTATGCCTTTATACCATTTTATATTACCTATTCACTGGTAAAGACTCTCGTTTTTGCCTTCATCATTACAACTGTATCAGCATTTCAGGGTTATTATGTTTCCGGCGGTTCCCTGGAAGTCGGACGTGCAAGCACGAAAGCAGTGGTATTCAGCTGCCTCCTTATCCTGCTTTTCAATGTAATAATCACCCAGCTCATGTTATCATGATAAGAGTAAAAAATCTCTATAAGTCATTTGACGGGCGAACTGTGCTTGATAATATTTCTGTTGAATTTGAATCCGGGAAAACAAATCTTATAATTGGCCAAAGCGGGTCAGGCAAAACAGTCCTGCTAAAATGCATAGTCGGTCTTCACGAAATTGATAAAGGCGAAATCTGGTATGAAGATGTACTATTTAATAAACTGAATTTCACAGATAAAAAAGAGATACGAAAAGAGATGGGGATGCTATTTCAGGGAAGCGCTCTTTTTGATTCTCTGACCGTTGAACAGAATGTCAGGTTTCCTCTCGATATGTTTACTGAGAAAACCTATGAAGAAAAAACCGATCGTGTTAACTTTTGCCTAAATCGTGTTAACATTCTAAATTCAAATAATCTTTTCCCATCTGAATTGTCCGGAGGTATGCGAAAAAGAGTGGCCATCGCCAGGGCAATTTCCCTTAATCCTAAATATCTCTTTTGTGATGAACCAAATTCAGGTCTGGATCCGATAACCGCTATCCTTATTGATGCACTGATAAAAGAACTTACTGAAGAATATTCCATGACAACAATAGTAAATACTCATGATATGAACTCTGTTATGGAGAATGGTGAAAAAATTTTATTCATCAGTGATGGCGTAAAATGCTGGGAAGGAAACAAAAATGAGATACTTAATTCGGATTGTGAGAAGCTTAATGATTTTGTATTCGCAAATTCCCTGGCTAAGAAGCTCAGGTCTTTAAGGTAGATTTTTCTGATTTGTCTGTTTCTTCGAAATCAATATATTCGCCAATGCCTTTGGGAACACCTCTCGGTGATTTTCCTTTGATATTATCCTGATCAGANNATAAATTATTAAAAAAATTAATATAAGCCGCAGATAAGGCATAACCTATTTTTTTTGCTCAGTAAGCATTGGCTTGTCATTTTTCTTCTTGCCCTTATTGCCAAAGGCAAGATTCAATCCAAGTCTGAGATTTATAGTATTCCAGTTATCCGGAAGAGGTGTTGTCGAATTATTGGAAACAATCTTATTCCATTCAACCGGTATCTTATCAGCAATCAGATAAAACTGTAACAATCCGAGCCTGAAAGCCAAACCAGCCCCAAGATTATTATAACTATAATTCTCGGCAGAATAGCTTATGCTTGTCGAAAGTGCATTCCCGAGATTCAGATTTGCGGACACTGTAAGTGCTTCCCTGATCTGTTTACCTGCCATAACGCTATGAGAAAGAATTCCCAGTGCCAGGCTCTTTGTCAGATTAAAACTACCTCCGACTGATATTCCAACCGGCAGATAAGTTCTGAAACTCTGATTGTTTTTGTTAATTGTAAAAGAATTTTTCAGCGAATCAACCATATCCTGTGCCAGCTGATCCATTGTTTTTGTGCCATTGACTACGTCTGTTATATTAAATCCGTTGAATTTAAACGTACTGGACGCCTTGAGGTTGGTAACATCACTTTTCCAATTGATAAAACCAAGGTCCGTAACACTTGCTGAAAGACTTATCCGGTCAGTCAACTGATAAACAGCTCCCATGTCGACCCCCAGGCCCATATTTTTTGTATTTGTAAAATAGCTGATTACTTTGTTCATATCAGTCTTGTCGCTACCAGGCTTTTGGAACCTTTTATTATCAAAAACAACACTGTCAATCATATTCTTATTATTCATGTAGACTTTAACAGGTCCGCTTATGTTTGCAGAAAGATCTGCATTGAAGTCCCATGAATAATCATTATTGACTGTCAGGCCTAAAGACTTGTTATTCATGGAGAAATTTGCAATACCGAAAAGAAGCTTTCCTCTTACGCCAATCCGGAGCTTATTTCCGAAGTTCTTTGATAATCCCATACCAAATTCATGGAAATATTGCAGCCTGGCATCTAGACCTGATAAGTCTATGGTCTTACCAAGAAAATCGTTATTCCCTTTCAAAGCTAGTACAAACAAGTCTTTGGGTAAAGCAAAATTTCCAAGAACCCGTTCAGTGACATCAAGCGAAACATAAAGACTTTTTCCTGCTTTAAAACCCATTCCAAGAAGCTGAATGTTTATTTCAGGTTCAATGGAATTTACGGCTTTAAGTTTCTTAATGAAATTGTCGACATTATAACTGGGATGCAGAAAAGATATTAACGAATCTCCTTTTTGATTAGGCATTATGACATCTGAAAAATTAACAAAATTGTTATTAATATTTAAGTTAATTCCCGTGAGAGCAGGTACCCCAAGATAAAAAGAGTTCGAGGGAGTTAATGCCGGATTGAGCAAGTGATTCTGTGGCAGATTCATGTAATAAAGCACCTGACTGTTCTGAGCAACAGCATCCCGGAGAATTATTACCAGAAAAAGCACCATCAGATATCTTGACTTTTTGAACATATTTTCCTGAGATTGAAAGTAACTATTGAGTTATATTTGCTTTACCGCTAAGTGAAACAGTGAAAGAAATAGAATAATCGGAATATATCTTCACATCATTTGCTCCATTCCCGGTAGTGTTCAAAGTAAACATAAAGATTACCTTATTAGCTGAATTTGCAGCAGAAAAGAAATCCCTGGTGAAATCAATAGTAATTGAACTAGCAGTCTTTCCTGAAGATTTACCATTAGCGTCAACCGGAGCCGGTTTGATAAGATTGGTAGCATCGATAGTCTTCAAATTAGCTTTCCTGACAGTATCATAAAGAATCACTTTTAATGAAGCACCAAGAGGGAATCCATTATTCGCCGCGATAATAATTTTGAGCGAATCTATAAAAGAGGTATTATCAGTGCTTTTAAGTTTAAGGAAATTATCAAGAGTATCAGAAAACTGAAGGTTCTGCATCCATAACAGCAGCGGGACATCTANNGTTGGTCGTCCGTCGGGATTCATCTTTCCTGATCCGGAGAAAGTGACTTCAGAAGGAGGAAGAGAAAGAAGATTTGGTAATGCAGAATTAGTACTATCGATCGTAATTGAAGACGTTATATCACGGGTGGCAAGAGTTGTCGGATAGGCAATCGTGAAGGGGTTAAGTCCAAGATTTACGGTCTGAGAGTTCTTCTGCCCTGAAGCGTTCAACGTTACTCCAATAGGAATCCCAAAGGAATTTGAATAAGTAAATTTTAATGAAGGATTAGTTATATGGAACAGCCCTGTGATATGATTAAGAACCTGATCGAGACCCATATTCAGGTTCTGGGGATTAAACGACTCTGACAGCTGCCCGAAGTATCCTTTGACATAGTCAAAATTTGGATTTTGCATACTGACATTTATATGGACACTGTCGGTGCTATTAAAATTAATCAAAAGATTGTTTGAGTTTACATTAATTGAATAAGTTAGCGGGATCCTGTTGAAATTCTGTGTTATGTCAGTACTAAGATCAACATCGGTATTATTGAGTGAAATTGAGCCTGTTGAATTTGTAGGTCCATTTATTGTAATTGTCTTTGCCACAACGGGATTTGTCGGAAGGGAAAAAGCAAATGAGCCGCTTATACTGCTGCTTGAAACAAGTGTATAGCCAATGTTCCCGGTTAAAATTCTTAATTTTTCTATTTCAACATTATTCCCGGGATTAAATGACACAATATCAACTCCACTCAGATAAGTTATTGGCTGGGCAGATAATATTACCCTGCCGGATTTAACCTGAAGATTTGTGGCGCTTATTCCTACATCTATCGTTTTAGCAAGATTGATTGTAACCGGGGAGCCAGAACCGGGGCTTCCGGTAAGGATAATTGCCGCATAAATAGAATTTGTCACAGTTTTCCCGGCCAGATCTATCGTTGCTGTTTGTGTCCCCCCGGCAGTAATGGCAGGTACTGTAACCTGGCCTCCTATCGGTGAAGGGCCTACAGAATTGAAAAGGCTGATCTTAATACTATTTAATGTTACAGGCAGATTATTTTTTACTGAAATCGTTATCGTACCTGAAAAGAAAACAGCATTCTGAAAATTATTAATGCCATTAAAAACTGTGTTTGGGAGGTTTATTGTACCAAAAGGGGGGAAAATAAAGAACCCATTAACTGGTGGTGGGGCAATGGATGAACTGAAAGAACTTAAAGGAAATGAAATTGTCGATTGAAAATCATCGAGTTTGAGATTCCCTAACTTATATCCTTTGCTGAACGACACCATATTGCTCAAGTCAAAGTAATCTGCCAGTTTCATATTAATAACCGAGTCTTTTTTGAGAACAATATTTACAAATTTGGTGCCGTCAAATCTTACGGTATCATTGGGTTTCACTATATCACTTAGCGAAATATTTCCTGTAGCCGCAACGACAGATAAGGATGGTGCGTACTTTATCTTATCGGATAATTTGTTCATGTTGTATGTCTCTTTAATACAACCTGAAATTATCAGAATGAACATAAAAATTAAATAGATGAAAGGCTTTTTGGTCATAATGAAATTAATTATTTCCGGTATTCANNTTCCCGATTGAGAACATTGACGCACCTCTGAGAGGGAATCCATCCATAGTACTACCGTTTTTGTCAATCAGATAAATTAATTTTTTAATATTATCAAATACTCCGATTTTCCGGTCCGTTGATGAAAATATAAAACAGATTGGCCCACCGATATCAATAGAACCGAAATCCCGGGTAAATGTTTCCGTTTTATTACGATCATAAAGATACAATATACCTCTGTCAATAAAAAGATACTCACCAAAGCCATCCCCGTCTATGTCAAAAAAATCGAAGGTATGGTCACCTGAAAAGCTCCTGAGAGTCGATTTCTTAACTGTCCCATCAGTTGATACCTGCTGTAAAGTCCCATCAGGAGATGAAAAAACAAATGCCGGATCAGAGCTGGTTGTAATTCGCATTTCTGAACCTTTTGTCCGCGTTACCAGGTCCTTTGGTTTCATTCTTGCATCTCCTGTTCGGTCAAGAAAATAGACCGATGTTTCATCAGAAGCAACCAGATAATCCTTACCTGAGATCCTGAAATATTTTATCTCTGATTTTACAGTACCAGTTGTTCTGAACTGGTTCCACCCTTTTATTATATTCCCGGATTTATCATATGCATAAATAAGTTTGTCATCTCCGGGAATAATAAGCCTGTAATCGCGAGTGCCGTCATAATCAAACAAGGCAAGTGGCCCGGAAGCTGGAGAACGAAGTCTTACAGGATACCTTTCGACATAGTTACCATTACGGTCCAGAAGATGAAGATTATTCCTTCCGGAGAAAAGTAACTGGAACTTGCCATTCTTAAAATAATCAATCATAAATACGTTGCTCAGTATGCGTTCTCTTAAAGGTACTTTCCACAGTAATCTTCCGGCTGAATTTATAAGGTATGCATTATTTTTATAGTCCTGAATGAAGATTTCCTTTGCCCCGGTCAAATGATTTGTAAAGAAAAATGGCTTAATGCAAGCTGAAGTATCCAGAAGTGTTTCCCATTCGGCGCCTGATTCTTCACGTATAATATCTTTGTACCTTACTGATAATGTATTATATATCATCCCGTTGCTTGCCACAAACTGAAAGCCGGCGGCCTGTATTTTTTTTAGCGAACTGATATTGGAAGAAAGGCTTTTAATTACAGTGTCATTTATAAAGTCTGAGAGGTAACCGATTGCTTCAGCTGGAACACAATAAAAAAAATATCCGGCTCTGGTTGGCATCGTTCCTTCCAGATCGCGAAAAGTCAAATCATTGGCAAGGGTTTTTTTAAGCATATTATCATATAGGAATCGGGTAACAGCAGAGTAAGAATCGCCTGTAATAAGGTATTTATCATAAAATGCGAATAACGAATCAGATGCTCCGGGAGCAAACCCCGGAACAAGAAATGAGATGAGTCCTTTACAAGGAGTTGAATATACAGGAATTCTGGTTTGTTCATCAGGTTGGAACCATTTGATGAAGTTGTTTTCTTTCTTTTGATCTGAGTTTGTCTGTCTCTTCAGCCAGTCAATAAAAAGTGTCTCCGATACCTCCCTGTTTCGTAATTCATATATAATTAATGAGTTATCACCGTTTTTATTTTCTTTTATTTTAAGGTAAGCCCTGGTAATCTCTTCCCCGATGAATGGTTTCAGACTATAACCCAGGCTGGAGATTGAATCCTTCTTTTGTATATCAAGTGATTTTCCAATAACGTATTCAGGTAAAAGCACAGTCTCAAAAAGAAAAGTTACAGCCGGGAGAACTTTGTATGTTTCTAATGAACGGGAAGGATACGATGCATATTTATACAGTATATCGGAGGTGTCAGAACATTCCGTATACCCACTCAGAAGAAAATCCCCGTTATTAAGGTATATATCTTCTTCTGCACTTTGGGCAAGCTTTGAGACCAAATCAGCAAGTCTGTGTCCTTTCTCAGAAGTAGCAGATCTGATTATCTTGGATATATTACTGAACACCAGAAATACTTTATCAATCTTTTTGCCTGATGCTGCCATGATTCTTGAAAAACCGGGCAAGGTTCTGATATCAGTTTTTAATTTCTTTTGAATTACGGCCTTATTGACCAGAACTTCAGATGGGCTGCAAATTATTAATCCTGAATCAAACGCCAGGCAAATAGTATCACTGCTGTTCATGTTTGGAAAAGAAATTTCAAATATCCGTGCATCCCCGTTTTTCTTTTCAGCGATTTTCCCGGTTATGGTCGATGTTAATAATCCCCTTATATTTCTGAGAGTGGTTTCAGGAGGAACGTTCATTGTCAGAAGTGGAATCAGTTTCCCTTTTTCTGTCAGGTGGAACGAAATAAGAGATGTACTTTGTTCAAATAGATTGCTATATTCTTTTCTGTTTATTAGTCCGGAGAAGAATTTCAGTCTGCTATTAAATGCTTTTAATTCTTTAATATTGGACAACTCCTTATAAAGACTGCTTTCTTCAGTCAGATTATTCAGAAATGCAGGCAGATCAACGGACTCAAATATGAAACAGGCATCGAGAGGAATTGCTTTATATGGATCAGCCAGAATATTTTTTCTTCCGTGCTGAAAAAAAAACAACAGGACAGCTAATCCTGAAATCAGTATCAGCATTACAAATATTGAACCTTTCCTCCCCAAATGGTTATTGTTTAAATTTAAACTTATCAAAATTAATAATAAAAAACCTATTCCTCCGCAAAGAAGTTCTCTGANNAGGCAATTTCAATCATATCCTTGAATCTTCAGGGCAGCCAGGTCAAAAGCCTGGCTTTCATTATGTTAATTGAATTTTTTATATCCGATTATCTCCCTGACTTCTTTAATTGTTTTTGATGCACTTTCCCTGGCTTTTTCAGCGCCTTCAGTAACAACTTTTGCCAAATACTTCTTGTCTGCCAGGATTTCATTTATTCTTTCCCTAATCGGTTCAGTAAATCTGACAATATCTTCTCCAAGCTGCTTTTTCAGATCGCCATAACGGATCTCACAGTTTGCATGCTTTTCTCTGAAAAACTGAATAGTTGATTGTTCAGAAACGACACTCATAATTGTAAAGAGGTTTTTCATAGGTTCAGATAATTCCTGATTTGGGACAGTTGGGCCAGAATCAGTGACCGCACGCATAACCTTCTTCCTGATCTCAACCGGGGAATCTGCCAGGAAAATTCCGTTACCCTCACTTTTACCCATCTTTCCGGTTCCGTCAAGACCGGGTATTTTGACCAGCTCTTTACCGAAATTGTAAGCATCAGGCTCAGGGAAATANNTTGCCTACCGGTACCTTATTTGCCTTATGAATTATAATATCCGCTGCCATAAGTACAGGATATGTAAGCAACCCCGCATTAATATTATCAGGCTGTTTACGGATTATTTCTTTAAATGAAGTTGTTCTTTCAAGTTCTCCCACGTAGGCATTCATGTTGAGCAAAAGATAGAGTTCTGATACTTCGGGGACATCACTCTGAATAAAAACTGTAGCAATCTCAGGGTCAATACCACAAGCCAGGTATTCTGCAAGGACCTGTTTAATATTTCCATGGAGATCATCCGGTTTGGGATGTGTGGTAAGGGCATGGTAATCAGCTATAAAGAAGAAACAATTATTCTCCCTCTGCATTTTAAGAAAGTTCTTTATTGCACCAAAATAATTACCCAGGTGCAGATTTCCTGTTGACCTGATTCCGCTAACTACTGTGTCCATTCCATCATTTAATAAAGTTCAGCGCAAAGCTAGTAAAAAAGGTGTAACGGTATTAAGGTGTAACGGTACAAAGGATTTATAAATTTTTATTTCCCCCGTTGAGCCGTTGAGCCGTTAAGCCGTTGGGCCTTTTTTACTACCTTTGGCAAATTATAAATTGGTAAGACATGGAATCGACAAGACAGAAAAAAGTATCAAGATTAATTCAGAAGGAACTTGCCGATATTTTTTTAAGGAAAAACAATGAATTTGCTCCCGGGAAACTTATCTCAATCACAATTGTCAGAGTAAGTCCTGATCTCTCTTTTGCAAAAGTATTTCTCAGTATCTTCCCTTCAGCCAACCAGGACGAGGTTGTTAATTCTATCAAGGATCATACGGCAAAAATAAGATATGAACTTGGACAAAAAGTCAGGACCCAGTTAAGAATTGTTCCGGAGATAGCTTTTTTCATTGATGATAGTCTTGATTATATTGACAACATTGACAAGCTCCTGAAATCCTGAATTATATGCAGTACGAACCAATTAAAAGATCGCTCGGAAGGGTCTTTACAAAATCAATATTTCTAAGGAAAACCCTTTATATTCTGCTTGATCTCCTTTTGCTTCGGACGTGGCATGTAAAAAAAGCCATAAAAAAAATTGCCCCTTCCCTTCCGGAAGATGCATCTGTACTGGATGCCGGTTCGGGTTTTGGACAATATACATGGCGAATCAGCTCTCTTTATAAAGG
>PMEC01000070.1:9790-11362 GCA_003155705.1 Bacteroidales bacterium | reverse complement strand
TGATTTCATTCTTACAGTGGATGTTATGGAGCATATTGAAAAAGATGAACTGGTTTTTACCAATTTTTATAAATCATTGAAGAACAATGGTATTCTCATGATATCGACGCCCTCGGATCAAGGCGGTTCTGATGTTCATGACCACGAAGATCATTCGTTTATTGATGAACATGTAAGAGACGGATATAGTACCGATGAAATAAAGCAGAAACTTATATCTGCCGGTTTCAGAACAGTTCATGCACATTATACCTATGGCCCGGCAGGCAGTATTTCATGGATACTTTCGATGAAATATCCGGTGAAAATGGTCAATAAATCTTATTTATTCTTTATCATTTTGCCATTATATTACCTGGTAGTTTTTCCTCTCTCCTTTTTTCTTAATATAATTGATCTGAATTTCAGAATCAAAAAAGGAACCGGATTACTTGTGATAGCTTATAAATGAAGTGAAGCTTTCAATTTACATAGCGAAAAGATATTTATTTGCAAAAAAATCAAGGAATGCAATAAATATTATTTCTACGGTTTCGGTTGCTGGTGTAGCAGTCGGGACCATGGCCCTGATAATCATTCTTTCAGTTTTCAATGGTCTTGAAGGAATGGTAAATAAAATTTTCAACACTTTTGATCCGGACCTCTGTATAACGGCAGCCAAAGGCAAAGTTTTTGTACCAGATTCGGCGGCACTTGTAAAGCTGGGAGAGATAAANNGGGTAACCCGTATTGACAGCTCAATGTACGACGGGGAATTCAGACTTAAAACCACAGGTGACCGGCCAGAGGCAGTTCTTGGATTTGGAGTTGCAAGGTATCTTGGTGTAAGCGTAAATTTTATCGACCCTCTTTTTATCTATGTTCCCAGAAGAACAGGAGCCAATAATATTAATCCGGAAAATGCCCTGATAAAGAGATACATATTTCCTTCAGGTATTTTTGAAATAGAACAGGAATATGATTCAAAATATCTCTTCCTTCCTTTGGATTTTTGCCGTGAATTGCTTGAATATAAAAATGAAGTAAGCTCAATAGAGATTAAGCTCAAGGATTATCTCTCAGAACCTTTGGTTAGAAAAGAGGTGGAAAAAATATTCGGTAATAAGTTTGTTGTTAAAAACCGGATGGAGCAGCAGGAGATTTTTTACAAAGTCATGCATTCCGAAAGGCTTGCAATCTTTTTTATTCTCACACTTATTATTATTATAGCCTCATTTAATATAATTGGCTCATTAACNNATATTCATTTTTGAAGGATGGCTGATCTCAATATTCGGAGCATTGACAGGATTGATATTGGGCTTTATAATCTGCTGGCTGCAACAGCGATATGGGCTGATCAGGCTTAACAGTGAGACGCTTCTGATGCAATCATATCCGGTCGTTATGAAACTTAAAGATTTCTTTATTGTTCCCGCAACCGTTCTTCTTATTGGATATTGGTCTGCCTGGTACCCGGTTCGTTTTCTAACAAAAAAATACCTTTTGAAGAATGAAAAAACAGGTTTCAAAAAATAGGGGTGTCTCAAAAGTATTGATTTACCCCCTAGCCCCCCAAGGGGGGAATTATAA
>PMEC01000070.1:7682-9775 GCA_003155705.1 Bacteroidales bacterium | reverse complement strand
AAAGACCTTGTTAACGTTCTCACTGAACTTTATGTTGCAGACGGGTTGCTTGCTTTACCTCCTATTCATTTAAAGTTTGCTTACAAAGACTCTATCTCCAATTATGTGGATATAATTCAGAGTCATGGATATACAAAGGCAAGAATGGATTACACAATGCGTTATTATTTTGAAAAAAAGCCAAAGAAACTTGAAAATATTTATGACCAGGTCCTTACGCGGCTCAGCAAGAAACAGGCATTGCTTGAAAAAGAAGCCCCGCCTGCTCCGGTGATTACTAATAACTTGTGGAAAGGTTCTGAATCTTTTGCGGTACCTGAATCCGGAACTAAAAATCCTGGTTGGTTTACCGTTCCAATAAAAGACACGGGAAATTTTATACTTTCATTTACAGCAGTTGTTTTTCCTGATGATCAGAGCCTTAATCCAAAAGTAACTGTATTCTTCTGGCATAACGACAGCTCAAGAACGGAATTCAGAATAAACTGGCCGGGAAATGCTTTTCCAAAAGATGGACAAATGCATAATTATTCCCTGACTAAAAGAAATACCGACCCCATCATAACGCATATCAGCGGATGGCTGCTGGATAGCGATCCAAAAGAAGGCCGCTGGGTCAAACATGCAAAAATCGTAAATATTGCACTCAGGAGAGTTGGAGAAAAATGAAATATTTCTCGGCACAATATATTTATACAAACTCCGGGCCTTTGATCAAGAGAGGGATAATCTGTACAAAAGATGATGGAACAATCGTAAGCCTGGAAAATTCAGGAGGAACCTTGCATGAAAAACATTCTGTCGAATTCTTTAATGGCATAATTGTTCCGGGTTTTGTTAACTGCCACTGTCATCTTGAATTATCATTTCTTAAAAATGAAATCCATGCCGGACATGGTCTTGCTGATTTCCTTATGCAGGTTAATTCTTTCAGAAACTCCTTGCAGAAGGATATAAACCAGGCTATAAAAGACGCTGATGATGAAATGATTAATGGAGGAATTGTCCTGTGTGCCGATATTTGTAATTCTTCTTCAACATTTATAGTTAAAAAGGAAAGCCGGATCAGATACATCAGCCTTCTTGAGGTTTTTGGCATCGATTCAGCCAGGGCAGAAATCAGGATGAATGAAATCCTGAAACTGGCAGATACGGCAAAGAAGATGGATCTTCCTCACTGGATTGTGCCTCATGCTGTATATTCCATATCCCTGCCGCTTTTAAGACTAATAAAAGATCATACAGCATCTAATAAGATATCATCCATACATTTCATGGAATCTCCCCAGGAAGAGATTCTCCTGGAATCCCATTCCGGGCCTCTAATGGAATCATATGAGAGGTTTCTTCCTTCGGTTGCTGAAATGGAGATTCCTGATAATCACATTAATGCTGTAACCAAAGAGATCCCTTCATCAGCCAATCTTATACTTGTTCATAATACGTTTGTAAGGGAGGAGCATATTAAAAAACTGAAAGGCAGATCTGATCTTTACTGGTGCTTATGCCCTAATTCCAATCTTTATATTGAACAGAAGATGCCTCCGGTAGATTTATTAGCCGGAGAGGGCTGTAAAATTGTAATAGGTACTGATAGTCTATCTTCAAACAGTTCATTGAGTATATTAGAAGAATTAAAAACTCTTCAGCTATATTTTCCTTCTATCAGTTTGGAAACGTTAATCGGTTGGGCAACAATTAACGGAGCGAAGGCTCTTGGTGAAGATATTCAATTTGGCAGCATAGAACCGGGCAAAAAGCCAGGATTGGTTCTTTTGAGGAATATTGATCTGGTGAATCAGAAACTTCTTCCGGGCACTACTGTCAGCAGACTGGTATGAATTGATCNNAACATTTCTTTTTGATAAGATCATTTTCGGTCCTGTAAAAAGCAGAAGACTCGGTGTTTCTCTTGGGATCAACCTTCTGCCCGGAAGAAAAAAGGTCTGTAATTTTAACTGCATTTATTGTGAATGCGGATGGTCTCAGTCAATTGAAACAGAAGGCGGTTACCTTCCTCGGCGCAGTGAAGTTTATGAAGCCCTGGCATCCAGGTTGCAGGAGATGAAAGTAAAGAATCAGAAACCCGATGT
>PMEC01000070.1:2899-7600 GCA_003155705.1 Bacteroidales bacterium | reverse complement strand
ATGAATTAATTGAAAATCTGAAGAAATTCAATGGAAAATTAATCATCCAGACTCTTTTTCTCAGGGGCACGTTTAAAGGGAAGCAAATTGATAATACAACCCCTGAAGAGATTGATGCCTGGCTGGCCGCACTTGAAAAAATCAAACCTGAAGAGGTGATGATCTATACTTTTTCACGAGATACTCCGGATGGTGGTTTGCTGAAAAAGGTTCCTGTTGAAGAGCTCAGGCAGATAGCACTGAAAGTGGAAAAACTGGGTATTCGTACACAGGTATCAGGCTGACATTGAATGCAAAAAAGAACATACTCATCTGCCCTCTTGAATGGGGTCTGGGACATGCCGGGCGAATGGTTCCTCTTGCAAAAAGACTGCAGCAGCTTAACCAAAATATCATATTTGGTTCCGGCGAAGAACATCTGAACTTTTTCAGAAGTGAGGTCCCCGGAGCAAACTATATTTATTTCCCCGGCTTCAGGATCAGTTATTCAAGGTATTTGCCACAATATATTATTATTCTGCTTAAATCACCACTTCTTCTCTGTCACGTATTCCTGGAACACTACCGGCTAAAAAAAATAATCACGGATAATTCTATAGATATCGTAATAAGCGACAGCCGTATCGGGTTGTGGAATTCCGGGATTAAAACTGTGTTTATAACCCATCAACTGAGAATCATATTTCCCAGACCATTCAGGTTTCTTGAATTCATCGGATTGCAGATAAGCCGTTCAATTATTAAAAAGTATTCATATTGTTATATACCCGATCTGGGTGGAGAATTGAACGTGTCAGGCGAACTTTCGCACGGGTTCAGACTACCGGAAAATGTAAGATACATTGGCATTTTATCGCGATTTTGTGGCCAGAACACGGATTATAGTTCCGGTTCAGAAAAATATACGGTGATTTTATCAGGGCCTGAACCACAGAGATCCATCCTTAAACGCAAGCTGTCAAAGATTCTTGTTTTGCTGGGGAAGCCAGCAACAATTCTTGAAGGAAAACCAGGCAAGATTAATGAATCGTATAATTTGAAGAATATTGTTTTTCATAATCACCTTTCTGCTGATGAAACAATAAAGCTGCTGAAAGAAAGTGAGACCATAATAACCAGGTCGGGGTATACAACAATAATGGAGTTAATAAGTCTGGGACGGAGTGCTTTGCTGATCCCAACTCCCGGACAAACCGAACAGGAATATCTTGCTAAATCCCTTTCTGAAAAAGGCTGGTTCAGATCAACAGCACAGAAGGATCTAAATGAGAATATCCCAATTCTTTTGAATTCGATAATAATACCTACAGGAATTATAGAAGAGAGCAGAAAACTTCTTGAAATGGCATTGAATGAGCTATTGGAATAATAGCATAAGCAGATACATTCCAATGATTCCGGTAATAAATCCAAGATAAACCTCAGGGGGATTATGTGTATTGAGCCTCAACCGTGAGGAAAGGATAAGGCCTGAAATAAGAAGAACCGGAATGAGAAACCAGGTAAGGGGAACCATCATATTCAGAGAGAGAACTATTACTAATCCGGCGAGAGCACCCGCTCCGACAGAATGAAGCGATATTTTCCACCAGAAATTAACTACGGAAACTGTTATTGCCAACACAGCGGTTGCAAAAATAAATGACTTTATAAAAAGCGGTATCTGAAGTCTGAATAAAATAAATGAGGTGATCGAGTAGAAAAATGATACGGCAAGAAGCGGGATTCTTCTTTCCTTCCTGGTTTCAATAGCCCACGAGCTGATAATATTTCTGTATCTGAAAAAGGGCATTAATGAAACCGGGATCAGAACATTATTTGTCGCCACCACAAACAATAATATTTTTTTTACCTTGAATGGAATATACCAGAATAATGTCGGAGCAGTAAAAATTATAATCATCCCGTACAACGGCATGAATAATGGATGAAAAATTACTGAAATGACTTTTGCTAAAATATCCGGGGGACCTGCATTTTTCTTTTCTTCCATTAAATCTCCTTTCTGAGTCGTGCCACCGGAATATTGAGTTGTTCCCGATATTTGGCAACAGTACGCCGTGCTATCTGATAGCCTTTCCCCTGAAGAATGTCTGTGAGTTTCTCATCAGTTAGCGGCCTCCTTTTCTTCTCATTATCAATGCAATCCTGCAGAATTCTTTTAATTTCCCTCGTTGATACTTCTTCGCCGCTATCAGTCTGAAGACCTTCTGAAAAGAAAAACTTGAGAGGGAAAATACCAAAGTGGGTTTGTATATATTTACTGTTAGCTACTCTTGAAATAGTAGAAATATCCAGACCTGTCATCTCAGCGACATCTTTTAAAATCATAGGTTTAAGCTTTGTTTCATCGCCGTCAATAAAGTATTCTTCCTGGTATTTCAGGATAGCATTCATTGTAAGCAGAAGTGTATTCTGACGCTGTTTGATCGCATCAATAAACCATTTTGCTGAATCAATTTTCTGTTTCACAAACTGGACAGCGTCCTTCATTTCTTTTTTATTGCCTTTCTCCCGGCTATAAGTCTGCAACATTTCATTGTAGCTTCTGCTAAGTCTAAGTTCAGGAAGGTTTCTTGAATTCAGGTGAAGATCGAATCCATCTTCACTCAGTTCGAGAATAAAATCCGGAATAATCTGCTGGGCAGATTTACTATAGGTATCTCCGAAAGCGCTTCCCGGTTTGGGACTCAGTTTCAGTATTTCATCAATTGCAGATTTAAGTTCTTTCTCAGTTATATTCAGCCTGGAAACTATTTTATCATAATGCCGTTTACTGAATTCCTCAAAGTACTGATCAAGTATTTTATATGAAAGTTCAACTTCGGGGGCAGACTGATCTCTTTTTACAATCTGCAGAAGAAGGCATTCCCTGAGAGTTCTTGCTCCAACGCCTGCCGGTTCAAGATCCTGAATAATTGCAAGAACCTCATCCAGTTCCTCTTCTGTTGTTGTGACATTCTGCTGGAATGCCAGATCATCAACTATATTTGAAAGTTCTCTTCTGAGGTAGCCATCCTCATCGATGTTACCGAGAATATGTTCACCAAGCGTTTTTTGCTTTTCAGAAAGATCCCTGAGAATAAGCTGTGATTCAAGGTATTCGTGGAATGAAGAGCCTGCAGAAAAAGGAATCTCCATGCGTTTATCATCATCTTTGCTGTAATTTTTAGCCTGGAGACGGTATTCCGGNNTCCTCTTCCTGTTCTTCGTTACGGATTTCCTCTTCGTCGGCTCCTTCTTCAAGCGCAGGATTTTCCTCGAGTTCCTTTTTTATCCGCTGCTCCATCTGCATAGCGGGAACCTCCAGCAGTTTAATCATCTGAATCTGCTGCGGTGAGAGTTTCTGTAATAACTTTTGCTGTAACCTTTGCTTTAACATACCTTTCCCTTCAACAAAAGTGTGATAAGAATCCTAAAATTCTGCATTTTTTGGCGTTCTGGGGAATGGTATCACATCGCGGATATTTGACATACCTGTAACAAAAAGAATTAGCCTTTCAAAACCCAATCCGAAGCCGCTGTGAGGCGCTGTTCCATATTTTCTTGTTTCGAGATACCACCAGAAATCCTTTTCCTTAAGTTTCATCTCCTTGATACGGTTCAACAATTTGTCATGGTTCTCTTCGCGCTGAGACCCACCGATAATTTCACCTATTCCCGGAAATAATACATCCATTGCCCTGACAGTTTTGCCATCTTCATTCTGCTTCATATAAAAAGCTTTAATCTCTTTGGGATAGTCAATAAGTATAACCGGTCTTTTAAAATGAACTTCGACCAGGTATCTCTCATGTTCTGCCTGGAGATCCCTTCCCCATCCTACCGGATATTCCCATTTCTTTTCAGCAGAGGTAAGTATCTTCACTGCTTCGGTATATGTAATCCTGACAAAATCATTATTCAATACGAAATTTAATCTTTCCAGCAGGTTTTTATCAATCATATTATTCAGAAACTCCAGGTCGTCCTTGCAATTCTCCAGCGCATAACGAATAAGATACTTAAGGAAATCCTCAGCAAGATCCATGTTATCTTCAAGATCATAGAATGCCATTTCCGGTTCAATCATCCAGAATTCAGCAAGATGCCTGGGGGTATTTGAATTCTCTGCCCTGAAGGTCGGCCCGAAGGTATAAATATCTCCGAGTGAAAGCGCTCCAAGTTCTCCTTCAAGCTGCCCTGAAACTGTCAGGTTAGTTTCTTTACCAAAGAAATCTGTGCGGAAGTCGACTGAATTATCTTCATTCTTAGGTATGCTGTTAAGATTCATTGTCGTAACATGAAACATTTCGCCTGCACCTTCGCAATCGCTTCCGGTTAAAATTGGTGTATGGAGATAGAAAAATCCTTTGTCGTTAAAGTATTTGTGAATGGCAAATGCCATAGCATGACGGATTCTGAATACAGCTCCGAAAGTATTTGTTCTGAACCGGAGGTGTGCGATCTCACGCATAAATTCCATCGAATGACCTTTTTTCTGAAGCGGATATGTTTCCGCATCGGCTTTACCATAGATGTTTATTTCTTTTGCAGTTATCTCAATATTCTGACCCTGTCCATGTGACTCGACCAGTTTCCCTTTTACAGAAATACATGCACCGGTGGTAATATCTCTAAGCAGACTTTCTTCAAAAAGAGGAACATCAACTACAATCTGAATATTATTTATTGTTGAACCGTCATTCAACGCAATAAAAA
>PMEC01000070.1:0-2879 GCA_003155705.1 Bacteroidales bacterium | reverse complement strand
CATGCAAAAATAATAAAATGTTGGGCTGAAAGTGACATTGTTTTGATCTTTCTGTCAATTGACTTTATTTTCTGACGATTATTAAAGTGTTTTTGCGTTCAGACTGGCATTATTTTTGTGCAATGCGAAGATTCTGAATCGTTTTCCTCCTATTTTCATAATATTTCAATTTTTAAAGAGTTATTAATCTCAGGAATATATAAAGCACCTATAAGAATTAGGTTTGAAAATCATTAAAATCTGAATACCTTTACAACTGTAACGGAAAAGTTGAGAAACAATGGAAGAGCATCAGAAACTAATAATTGTACCATGGGATTTCACTCATGTAGCCGAGCATGCTCTGGCACACGCAGCTAAGATTAGCCGTATGTTAGGCAATGAAATTTGTCTTCTTCATATTGTAGATACAAAAATTAAACAGCATGATTTTGAAGCGAAAAATGCTTTGTTAAGTAAGAAAGCTGAAGAATACAGCAAGCAGTTCAATCTCCCCATTGCTTACCATATTGCCAAGGGAACTATTTTCCATGCTATTGCAGAAACTGCTCACGATAAAGATGCCAGCCTGGTTGTAATGGGTACTCATGGGATGAAAGGTATGCAAAAACTTACCGGCAGCTGGGCGTTAAAAGTTATTGTAAAATCAAAAGTTCCCTTTATTGTTGTTCAGGACCCGCCGACAGATCTGGAGAGATATCATAATATTGTTTTCCCCGTGGATTTCAGAAATGAAAATAAAGAAAAGATCAGGATGGCAATTTTTATGGGCAAGTATTTTGATTCTAAAGTACATATCCTTGAAATAGTTGCTACTGACAAAAACATTTTAAAAAAGACTAATATTAATTTGAATTTTGCAATCAAGTATCTGATTCAAAATAATATAGAATATGAGATCCATGATTTGCCCAAAGGTGATCTTGCACAACAGACAATAGATTTTGCACAGAAAATCAATGCCGACCTTATACTTATTGTGACAACCAAGAATATTACTTTTGCCGATTATCTGGTTGGAGCATCGGAGCAATATATTATTGCAAATAGTTCCAAGATACCTGTCTGCTGCGTTAATCCAAAGGCGACCTTTGCCAAGACCGGGCAATTTATGGGAGGATGGGGAGATTAAGATCGAATCAACTTCGTAAATCTATTATTTATTATTACCCTTCTCTTTAAGGTGTGCATCAATTGCCGCTTTATTAATTTGAATATCTGAGATAGGATAGTAAAACATTGTTATGTGCTTGTCACCTGTGGGTTCGTTCACAAAATTAATAAAACTAAGTCTTTTCCGGGGAACATCAAGAGTCAGAGTATATGAGATGCAATTCTTGTCTTCAGCCTGAAACATCCATTTTTCTCTATTGGCATCTACTTCAAGAAGATCTATAATATATGCCTTCTCGATGACGGCATGTTCATGGCCGGTACCAAAGACTCTTAGCGTTAAAAGGTCTTTGTCAATTTCCAGTGAAAATTTCTCGGTTTTACTGCCAATCGGAACAAATTTGTCCTGACCTTCATCTGACTTACATATAATTACTGAATCTGCCGTTATTAAGATTTGTCCGTTCAGAGAAACCAGGCTTATCAGGAAAAGTGATGAAAAGAATAATTTTTTCATGTTTTATAAATTTTGAATGAATAAAAACTCTGCCAGTTGTTATAATATTATAATTCATATTTAAACAAAATAAATTCGTTTTATGTTCACCGTTCCTGGGATATTATTATCAATTATATATTAAGGTGAAAAAGCGTCAAATTCAATTATCCAGACAACATCCCGGAATAATACGAATTGTCCGACAACGGTATTCAGCGAAACTCCTTTTTGTGAAAGAACCTGCAATCTGTTATCTTAGCATCAGATTCTCATACAGATTTCCAGTATTATGTCAATTATAATTCAAAATGTTACAAAGCTTTATGGTGCGCAGAAAGCACTGAACAATGTTTCTTTTGAAGTGAAAACAGGTGAGATTGTCGGTTTTCTGGGGCCAAATGGTGCCGGGAAATCGACAATGATGAAGATAATCACCGGATTTATTCCTGCTACCACAGGACTGGTAAGGGTAAATGGGATAAATGTCGGGACCAATGATCCTGAAGTAAAAAGGAAAATAGGTTATCTTCCTGAAAACAATCCATTATATTCTGAAATGTACATCCGGGAATACCTGGGATTTGTTGCATCAATTTACAAACTTGGAAAATCGAAAAGAAAAGCTATTGATGATATTATTTCCGTTACCGGACTGACTTCTGAGCAAAATAAAAAAATCGGGGATCTTTCGAAGGGATTCAGGCAAAGGGTTGGACTTGCCCAGGCACTGATCCATAATCCGGATGTTCTGATACTTGATGAAGCAACAACAGGGCTTGACCCCAACCAGATAATTGAGATCAGAAATCTGATTAAAGAGGCCGGAAAGGAAAAAACCATAATGCTATCCACTCATATTATGCAGGAGGTTGAGGCAATATGCGACAGGGTTATTATTATAGACAAGGGAATAATTGTTGCCAACGAAGAGAAAAAGAATATCTATTCAAAGTTTAAAAGGACTCTTCAGATAGTTCATGTTGAATTTGATAGAAACCCTTCAGAATCTGATCTGACTAAAATCGCCAATGTCAATTCAGTCCGCCATCTGAAAGATAATTTATGGTTGTTTGAATCCGACAGTGAAGATGACATCAGACCTTTGATCTTCGCTTTTGCAGTTCAGAACAAACTGACTGTCCTGGCTCTTCAAAAAGAGGAAAACAACCTTGAAGAGGTATTCCGGCATCTTACCTCCTGAAGATTTTTTTGGTTGTCTTAATTATTTTTATTTGCTTTGTGCCATATTACTCTGGTGGAAAGATTT
>PMEC01000001.1 GCA_003155705.1 Bacteroidales bacterium | reverse complement strand
GTTTCGAACACTCAAGCCCTGAGCCCTGAGCTCTTGAAATTAAAATAATCACAAACATTAATATAGCCAGCAAATGTTAATTGATTCACATACCCATATCGGAAATATTCCATTTGAGGTGGGAAAGAACAGGGTTAATAACCTTCCGGGGAAAGATCTCATTATTTCACTTGAAAAATACAAAATCGATTTTGCAATTGTCTCAGGTATTGAAGGTGCTGAGTTCGATACTGATTTCAATCTTGCCTCAAAAAAAATGCAGGTCAGTCAGAAAGAAGGGCTGGAAAGAATTCTGGGTTTTGTCAGGAATAATTTAAATAAAGTCAGGGCATTATTCTGGATTAAACCTTATACGGAGCTGCTTACAAAAGAAATTGAGAACATTTTAGCGGATAACAGGGATTTGATCTGTGGCCTGAAAGTTCATCCCACTCTTTCAAACCTGAAGTTTACTGATAGAAGGTTTTATCCGTATCTTGAAATGGCTGTAAGTCATGGTCTCACGGTTCAGGTACACACTGAAAATGATGGCAGGTCCAATATAAAATTTGTCGGTAAGATGGCATCAATCTTTCCTGAACTTAAATTTGTAATGGTTCACATGGGAATGGATTCTGATAATGGTGAAGCTATAGCCTTAATTAAGGGCACCTCAAATATATATGGTGATACATGTGTTGTTAAACATGAAAATATTATTAAAGCAATAAAAGAATGCGGTGCTGACAAGATCCTGTTTGGTACCGATTCCATTGTAAATGGGATAGATACCTGTAAGAAATATATTCCTTTGATTGAAAAAATCAGGGAAACATTCTCTGAAAAAGAAGCTGCAAACGTTCTCGGACTAAATAGTATGAGGATTTTCGATCTTCCAGTCAGCTTAAAATAGTATTTTTGCCCCCTTAAGACTTAATCATAACCTTTACTCTTTAACTGATAATAATGTCAGAGAATATTTATAAAGGTACCACGATCAGCAGCACTATCCAGGGTTTGGCAAACCTTATCGGAAACACTCCCCTGCTAGAAATTGAATTCCTGTTTAAGGGGAAACCTCGTAAGCTATATGCAAAAGCAGAGTATTTGAACCTGACAGGAAGTATAAAAGACAGGATGGCTTTTCATATCATAAGAGAAGCGTATGCCAAAGATCGTATTAAGCCCGGGTATCGGATTATTGAAGCTACAAGCGGAAACACCGGGATTGCTTTTTCAGCGGTTGGCCGTGCACTTGGTCATCCGGTAACTATTTTTATGCCCGACTGGATGAGCGATGAGCGTAAGAATCTGATAAAAAGCCTGGGTGCGGAGATAGTCCTGATCAGCAAAGAGGAGGGAGGTTTTCGGGGGAGTATCAGCAGATCGCAGGAGATGGCCGCTGCAGATCCTAAGACATTTCTCCCGCGACAGTTTGAAAATGAAGATAATTTGATGGCTCATTATACTACCACCGGCCCTGAAATATGGTGGCAGCTCAGGCTTCATGGCAAGACCCCTGACGCCTTTATTGCAGGCGTAGGTACCGGAGGAACAATTATGGGGGCAGGCAGGTATCTGCGTGAAATGAAGCCGGATATCAAATTATATCCTCTGGAACCGTCCAATTCCCCGACCATGTCTACCGGTCATAAAGTTGGTGTTCATCGGATTCAGGGTATTTCAGATGAGTTCATTCCGGCTCTTGTTAAACTTGATGAACTTAATGAAGTTGTTGCAGTTGATGATGGTGATTCAATAATAATGGCACAAAAACTGGCTTCAGAACTTGGAATGGCTGTAGGAATTTCTTCAGGCGCCAATTTCATCGGAGCTCTGATGAAGCTGGAAGAATTGGGGGCTGAATCGACTGTCGTAACGATATTTTCTGATGATAATAAAAAATATCTTAGCACCGGACTTATGAAAAAGGAACCTTTGAAAAGCGGTTTTCTCTCATCAGATGTTCAGCTTAAATCATTCAAAGCTTACAAAAGGAGTTGTGTAACTTGCTGTAATCCTGCTGAATGTGAAGCTCTTACAGATCCGGATGTCATTAATGAAATAAACCTTCCTTATTGTTATATAAGAAATGCAAAGTGCAGGATGTGAACCATTGTTTACAAATGAGTTATTAAAAATTTGATCCTGTTTTTCTTAATCAAAGATGTCTCGAACACTTTATTTTAGCTTCGAAGCACTTTCAAGTCATTAATCTTTCATCTTTCATCTTTAAAATTAATTGACTGGTAAGAGTGTTATGTAACAATTATGTAACAAAAACTTAACAATTTAAGAAGAAAATTTGGTTGGCAAATTCCTAAATTAGTCTTCACTAACTAGTGACTAATCGGGTATTTTTTTGGCTTCATCCAAACTAATCTGAATGACAAACCTTACCCAAACACTTGAAATGTTGAAATGGTATCTTTAATCATTGTAATAGCTCTGACGCTGATTTTTGATTTCATAAACGGATTTCATGATTCAGCCAATTCGATAGCCACAGTCGTTTCGACAAAAGTCCTTTCCCCTCTAGCAGCAGTGGGTCTTGCAGCAACTTTTAATTTCGTTGCATTTCTGATCTTCCCTCTTAAAGTTGCAACAACAATAGGTAAAGGTGTGATAGACCCCGGAATTATCAACCTCACTTTGATATTTTCAGCTGTCTCAGCAGCTATAATATGGAACCTGCTGACATGGTGGTGGGGATTACCTTCAAGTTCGTCACATACTCTGGTTGGAGGATTGGTTGGCGCTGCTTTGGCAAAAAGTGGTATTCATTCCATTCTTTTTGCCGGGGTTATTAAAATCGCTGTTTTTATTGTTGTTGCACCTGTTCTGGGGATGGTTATGTCCTTCATAATCTCAGCTATTGTGATGAACCTGGCTAAGAATAGTTCACCATCAGCTGTCGACAAGCTCTTCCGGCGATTACAATTGCTTTCAGCCTCTGCATTCAGTCTGGGGCATGGTGGTAATGATGCCCAAAAATCAATGGGTATAATCTGGGTAGCTTTAATTGCAACCAATCATGTTGCCAAGAATGCACCTATCGCTTTGTGGATTGTTTTATCATGTCATGCAGCCATTGCACTTGGTACCTTTCTTGGCGGCTGGAGAATTGTAAAAACTATGGGACAAAGGATTACAAAGCTGAAACCCTTTGAAGGATTTTGCGCTGAAACTGCCGGAGCGCTTACGTTGTTTGGCGCAACACATTTCGGCATCCCGGTAAGTACTACTCATACAATTACAGGTTCAATCATAGGTGTGGGTGCAATAAAAGGAGCTTCTGCGGTAAAGTGGGGAGTGACGACCAGAATTTTCTGGGCATGGATCCTNNCTGATTGGTTCAATAATATATTTACTCCTTAAGATAGTTTGATGCAAGACTTAAATTTTGGATTAAATAACTAAGAGATTGTCCATTTTTAAGTAAAACAAGCCGATTTTCTTTTCAGTTTCCAAGTTGAACAAATGAATATGCTTATCGGTATTCCGAAAACTCATCACGTCGACCATCCAATAATCTGTATATCCAAATGTAACATTCAGATATAACAGTTTTCCCTGAAAATCAGTGCTATAATATTCATAAATCAAAAACCATATTACACGAGATTACAATTCCTTAATATCTGTAATCTTTTGTACATATTTTATTAATTATAACATTATGTCAATGTAACCAGGTCGTATTTTATTAAGAATAGATTTGCCCAAAATTATATTCTATATTAAATGGGCAACTTTTACAAAACGAGTTTTACAAAATTCTATCTTCTTTCAATAATACTTCTTTTATCAATTCCAACAAATGCAGCCATTATTAAAGGACGGGTATTGGATTCTAAAACGCGTACCGCTATTCCGGGAGCTGTAGTAAGTATTAGTGGTACAAATTTAATAGCTGTCTCAGATGCTGGAGGTAACTTTGTTTTTACTAATCTCAAATCGGGAAGCTACTCAATAATTGCAAAGTACATTGGTTATACAAGTCCCGACCCGCAACTTGTTAATTTAAGCTCTGCGGAATCAACTTTTATAACAGACATTCAGCTCACACCTTCTGATATTCAGATTAAAGAGGTTGTTGTACAGGCCAGCCAGAATAAAGAGACAAATTCAAGCGCCAGGCATGATGAGAGAGTTTCTTCAAACATTGTCAGCATAATCTCTGGTAAGACTATTGAAAACCTTCCTGACCTGAACGTAGCCAATATTCTGCAGCGGGTTTCAGGAGTATCTATGATGAAGAACAGTTCAGGGAACAATACTCAACTAATTATACGTGGGATGTCGCCAAGGTATAACAGCACATTGGTTAATGGAACAATTGTACCAACTACCAGCGGATCATCAAGAGCGGTCCCAATGGATATCTTTCCTTCAATTTTTGTAGGCCGCATTGAAGTAACAAAAGCGCTCACTCCCGACATGGAAGCTTCTGGATTGGGAGGATTGGCCAATCTTGTAATGAAGAATGCTCCGGATTCTGCAATAGTTTCGTTTGATTTAGCGACTGGTTATAACCAGTACCTGCTGAACCATAAATTCTCGACTTTCGACTATAAAGCGGTTAATATCAAATGTCCTTCTCAGCTGCATGGTGCAGATTATATTACGAGCCCATCTGATTTCCCGACATCCAACCTGATATTGAAACAAATCCAGGCCCCTCCTGACCTGAATGCCAGTATTTCTTACGGGAACAGATTCCTCAACAAGAAATTGGGAGTACTTGTTTCCGCTACAATACAGACCACTCACCAGGCAACAGTCAATAACTATTTAGGAACTTCACTTAATCCAAATACTAATAATCTGGACACAGCGTCCTGGAACAGAGTGGAACTTTATAATCAGATAAACAGAAAAGGATTTGTTGTCAGGCTTGATTACTGGATTAACAATAAAAACCAGATAAGCCTTTCAAATAACTTTTTCAGTATGGATGAAATAAGAGCCCGTCATGAAAAGGACACAACCTCAGATATAAATAAAGGGAGGCTCTATTTTGGTGACTTTACCAATTTGGACAAATCCAGCCTTGAAAATGCAGTTCTACATGGTACCCATATACTTTCAGATAAATTAAACCTAGACTGGTCGTTAGGCTACTCCATAGCTGGTTCTCAATCGCCTGATTACGTTTCTGTAAATTATAACCAGGTAATTCATCCTAATGTGCAGCCCGAATACCTCAATTATAAGGATGCGGTTGATCGTCAATGGCAATGGAACAATCAGGATGAAATGTCGGCATATATGAATGTAAATTATAAACCNNAGATTTTACAACTACTGCAAATTACCCTAATCCTGATGTAATTACAATTTTTAAGGAGAATTTATTAACGTGGTTAAATGACCAGCAGTTGCAGGGAGATGCAACATACAATTCAGGCAATTTCGATGCTCATGAAAATATAGGAGCAGCTTATGGAATGGTTAAGACCAGTTTTGGGAANNAATGGTTTGGATCATGGACAAAAAGTACAACTGAGTGCTTCCCAGCATTATTCAGATTTCATGCCTAGTCTGCATCTGAACTACCAGTTGACCGAAAAACAAAACATGCGTTTTTCAGTCTATCGTGCCATCAACCGACCGAATATTTCCGAAACTGTCCCTTACACCAGCAGGAGCGCAAATGGGAACTCTTCAGGTAACCCAAATCTTAAACATACAACCGGTACCTGTTTTGATGCCCGTTATGAGTTTTATCCTGAACGAGAGGAGGTTCTTTCAGCAGGAGTGTTTTATAAATACCTGAAAAACCCCATTGAGGAACAAGTCAACGGAAATAATGACAGATCTGTCTCAAATGCTGATAAATGCACAAACTATGGTTTCGAATTGGTTGGTATTAAGTATATAGGGAACCTTGGAATCAGCGCCAATTATACCTATACAAAATCAAGTATTCTCCAACCGAAGAACTGGAATTTACCTGATGCCAATAATGGCCTTGGAGAAACTATAACCAGAATAGAGAACCGTCCTCTTGCAGGTCAATCTCCACATATAATAAATATTGGATTAATGTACCGGATCCCATCGACAGGTTTTTCAAGTCAACTGACATATACAATGCAGGGTAAGAATCTGGTTAATATAAGCAGTAACTACGGCCTCGATGGATATCAATTGGCTTACAATGACTTAGGATTTAGTCTAGATAAACGAATATTCAAAAATGGCTATTTATATATTAAAGGAGCCAACCTGCTGAACGAAAGTGTTCGCTTTCAGACTAAAAATGGTATTAACACAAGAACACTGACATCATGGAGAAGTTTTTTAATAGGAATCAAATTTAATTTATAATCATTAAAACAAAAAAGTATGAAGAAGATTAATCTTTTATTAGTAATCATAGTATTACTTACATTATCGGCAGTATCCTGTAAAAAAGATACTGTAACACCTACACCAACGCCTCTATCTTTTACCGGACTTAGCCACAATCTTAAAGGTGTGATCAAGGGTGTTATGAAACAAGACACCACCTACTATTTGGTAGACAATGTCACTATAAATAAAGGTGATACACTGACCATTCAACCAGGGGCAATTGTAAAAGCAAATGGAAACTATTCTTTTAATGTGAGTGGTAATTTTATTTGCGTTGGCACAGATGCAAAACCAATTGTACTTACGACAAGCTTTGCCAGCCCAGTTCTAGGATTTGGTTACTGGGGTGGCATCCAGGCGGATTCGAATGCTTTAAATGTGCAGATTAAGTACACTCATATTGATTGGACCGGTGGCCCTGCAGCAGATTTAAGCACGCAGGCTGCTATTGACATTGAGGGTACACAGGCTCATGATTATGGAGCAAAAATCATTATTGAAAACAACTGGTTTTTTGGAAGCGTCGATGATGGAATTCACCTTGCAGGCC
>PMEC01000197.1:11600-35117 GCA_003155705.1 Bacteroidales bacterium | reverse complement strand
TAATGAAAATATTAGTTCTTAACTGTGGAAGTTCTTCTATAAAATATCAGCTTTTCGACATGACCTCCGGAGTTGTGCTTGCAAAAGGTATTGTCGAAAAAATAGGATTGAAAGGATCTTTTCTCAGGAATGAGAGGTTCGATGGAGATAAGGTAAAACTGGAAGGCGAGATTCTTGATCATCAAAGTGGTATAGAATATATTCTTGGCATGATGATCAGTAAAAAACGGGGCGTGATAAAGGATTTGAATGAAATAGATGCTGTCGGTCATCGTCTGGTTCATGGTGGTGAAACTTTCAAAGGGAGCTGTTATCTTGATGATATTACGATAAAAGGAGTTGAAGATTGTTCGGACCTGGCTCCGCTTCATAATCCGGCGAATCTTAAAGGGATTTACGCAATGAAAGCCCTTCTTCCAAAGGTGCCTCAGGTAGGCGTTTTTGATACTTCATTTCATCAGACAATGCCGGACTACTCGTTTATGTATGCTATCCCATATTCTTTATATAAAAAGTACGGGATCAGACGGTATGGCTTTCATGGAACAAGTCACAGTTACGTTGCCAAAAGAGCATGTGAAGTATTAAAAGCTGATTTTCCCAGACAAAAGATCATTACCTGCCATCTTGGTAATGGTGCATCAATTACTGCTATAAAGGACGGGAAATCAGTGGATACTTCAATGGGACTGACCCCTGTGGAAGGTCTAATTATGGGTACCAGATCAGGTGATATTGATGGTGGAGTCCTTACCCTGATAATGGAAAAAGAAGAAATAGATTATGCTGCCCTGAATACACTTATTAACAAACANNTCCCTGAAAATGTATAATTATCGCGTAAAAAAATATATTGGTGCTTATGCAGCAGCAATGGGTGGTGTTGACATCGTGGTTTTTACCGGTGGAGTAGGTGAGAATGGATGCGAAATAAGAGAAAATATCTGCAACGAGCTTGAATTTCTCGGCATTGAATTTGACAAAGACAAAAACAAAGGAGTTCGCGGCATAGAGAAAGTAATAAGCAAAGATAAATCACGTGTCACTGTAATCATTATTCCTACAAACGAAGAGTTTGTTATAGCTTCAGATACAAGGTACATAGTTGAAAATCTGAAAGTTTAGTTTTGATATTAATTTGATATTAATCTGATATTATATGGTATTAAAAAAGCTTGAAGACTTAAAAGGAATTGTTGCTAATGAACCGATTAAAAAACTTGTTCTTGCTGCTGCCCAGGACCAGCATTCTCTTAGTGCTGTATTGAGAGCTTGGAAAGATGGGATAATCGAACCAATTCTTGTTGGCGATAAAGAAGCTATTCAGAATATTTCAATAGCAAATGGTTATGATATCNNGGATTGAGGATCATTCATGAGCCCGATACCGATATGGCTGTTGAAATGGCTGTCAAAATAGCTAGCAGTAAACAGGCTGATGTTCTCATGAAAGGGAAGGTAGGATCATCTACCTTGCTTAAATGTGTATTAAATAAAGAATGGGGCCTTCGTACAGGTAATTTGCTGTCCCATATAGCGCTATTTGAAGTGGATACATATCACAAACTTATTGCGGTTACAGACGTTGCAATGAATATTGCTCCAAATCTCAAGGATAAAATTGCTATAGTCAATAATTCAGTATTATGTCTGAATAAGCTTGGAATTTCATTGCCGAAAGTAGCGGTTCTCGGTGCAGTAGAAATGGTAAATGAGAATATGGAAGCCACTCTTGATGCTGCTCTGCTTTCAAAAATGAACCAGAGAGATCAGATCCGGAATTGCATTATTGATGGTCCTTTGGCATTCGATAATGCAGTTAGTCTTGAAAGTGCCCAGGTTAAAGGTATCCGTAGTGAAGTAGCAGGCGATACCGATCTTCTTTTAATGCCAGATATTGAAGTAGGTAATGTACTGTATAAATCATTGGTCTTTTTTGCGAAAGCCAAAGTAGCAGCAGTGATTCTTGGGGCGCAGGTTCCGATAGTTCTGACTTCCAGATCAGATTCGGAACAGGCTAAATACGATAGCATTTTGCTGGCAGCTGCCGCAAGTAAAAGGATATGATATGATCAGATCTCTTGATCAGATGGTTGCTAAGGTGCTTTCTTCAAAAAGGAAGTTCCGGATTGCTGTCGCCTGGGCGCAGGATTCAAATACGGTAGGCGCAATTCAGAAGGCTGTTAATGATGGCTTTGCAGAAGCAATTATGATCGGTAATGGATCTGAAATCGTAAGACTTTGCGAATCAATCTCCTTTAAAAAAGAACTCTATACANNGGACAGACAAGTTCCTGAAAGCTGTGATGGACAAGGAGAATGGATTGATGCTTCCTGGGGCAACACTAACTTACGTGGGAGCTATGGAGATTCCGGCATATCATAAGCTGCTTTTCATAACTGATACTGCCGTAATCCCTTTCCCCAGCCTCGATCAAAAGATAGCAATGGCTGAATACGCGATAGAAATGGCTCGAAATTTTGGCATTGAAAAGCCTAAAGTCGCACTGATAGGGGCTTCTGAGAAAATGAGCCGCCACTTTGAGAACTCTGTCGACTATGCTATTATGTGTAAAATGACCGAGCGCGGACAGATTAAGAATTGTATCATGGATGGGCCCCTGGATATCTTTCTTGCATGCGATAAAAAGAGCGCTGCTATCAAAGGAATTGAAACTCCGATAAATGGGGATGCAGATATTCTTCTGTTTCCCTCACTTGAGGCATCAAACCCGTTTTATAAGGGATTAATGCTATTTGGAAAGGGGGAACTGGGAGGAATCATCAGGGGAACATCAAAGCCAGTAGTACTTATGTCACGAAGCGAAAGTGAAAAATCGAAGTATTATTGTATAGCCCTTGCCTGCCTGATGATATAAACCCTATATCCGTTCTTATCCGAAAAAATAGTTTTATATGGCAAAACGATTAATCCTGGCAATTAACCCCGGTTCAACGTCTACCAAATTTGGATTGTTCGAAGAAGAAAATCTTGTTTTTGAAAAAACTCTCCGACATACTCCTGATGAGTTGTCAGGTTTTGCAAGGGTAACAGATCAGTTTGCTTTCAGGAAAGAACTGATCCTTAAAGAACTAATCGACAGAGGCATTGATTTCAAAGCTATTGCCGCGGTCGTGGGAAGGGGCGGTTTGGTAAAACCGATTGAATCAGGCGTTTATATCGTAAATGATGAAATGAAGAAAGATCTCATAACCTCTCCGTTTGGAGAACATGCAAGTAACCTCGGAGGATTAATTGCTGATGATATTGCTTCATCACTGGAAAGTGCTAAAGCATTTATTGTCGACCCTGTCGTTGTGGATGAGATGCAACCTGTNNAATAATGCTTTCGGAGGAGAAGGTCCTTTTTCACCTGAGAGGGCAGGAGGACTGCCTTCAAGTCAGCTTGTTGACCTGTGCTTCAGTGGAAAGTACACCAAATCTGAGATAAAGACCATGCTGGTTGGAAAGGGTGGTATGGTAGCATACCTTGGCACCAATAATTTTAAAGAGATATGTGAAATGGCTGATAATGGAAATGATAAGGCGATTCTTATCAGAGATGCTGCTGCATATCAGATCGGAAAGGAAATAGGAGCTATGGCTGCTGTTCTTAAAGGGAAAGTCGACGCAATAATACTTACTGGTGGTCTGGCATATCAGAAATCAAATATTGACAGTATTATATCAATGGTAGATTCAATTGCCAGGGTGGTTGTTTTTCCGGGAGAGGATGAACTCAGAGCTCTGGCTTACAGTGGATTATCAGCATTGAAAAAAGAAACTAAAATCAAAATATACAAATAAGTCATCAGAATTTTTTGTCATTTGATGTAAATTCGGATTTCACGGAGTTGTCGACGCAACAGGAATAACTTTTCCGTTAAAATACCGGTTTCCGTTCAAAGCAAAATCACCAATAAACTTACCCATTTCATAAGCATCAACGGGCGCTTTGTAACCAGGAAAGGAATCACCTAACATTTCTGTCTGAACGCTTCCAAGGGCGAGGCAATTAACACTTATTTCCAACTCTTTAAGTTCAATAGCAAGGCATTCCGAAATGCAGGCTAAAGCAGCTTTGGATGCACAGTAGTATGAGAGCCCCGGAAACTTTACACTTCCCTGAAATCCTCCCATACTTGAAATATTGACAACATGGGCTCCTTTTTTCATGAGGTCCAGTAAAGTCCTGATAATAAGTGCGGGTGCAAAAAAATTGACTTCCATCATCTCCCTTGCTTCCATTTCAGAAGTCTCCGCGAAGCTTTTTGAATAGAAACTGCCTGCGTTATTTATAAGAATATCCACAGTATCAAAAATCGATCTGACCTCATTCTTAAATATTTCAACTGTCTGATAAAGCCTGCTGAGATCATAAACCAGATATTTAATATTTTTAAATTCAGACGAATCATAAATCTTAAACAGTGAAATATGGTCCCTGCCTGTTATAAGTACATTATTATTTTTATCTCTTGCAAGATACAATGCAATTTGTTTTCCAATTCCTCTTGATCCACCTGTGACAATTATATTCATTTCCTTATATATTATTAAAGTGATTTTTTCGTTTATTTGCATAGTCAACGTTTCAAAGTTACAAATAAGTTGGTATGGAAAAGAAGAATGCGACGACAGTTTGTCTTTCCGGTATGAGGAAAATATCGACATTGGTAATATTGTTCTTCTCATTTTCAATATTATCAGGTCAGGAATCAGATAAGGAAATTCCTGCGCTGAAAGACAGACTTTTTTATGGAGGACATATTGCACTTCAGTTTGGTACTATAACCAATATTGAAATAGCTCCTATCATTGGTTTATGGGTGCTTCCAAAACTTGCAATTGCCGCCGGTCCGAGCTACATTTACTATAAAGATATGTATGGCGCAAATGATATTTGGGGCGGAAGAACTTATGCTCAGTATGTAATTATCCGCGATGTTGACAAATTCATTCCGCTCGGAGTTCATACAAGTCTCTGCCTTCATCTTGAAGATGAGATGCTTAGTCTGGATTCGCGTTTAAAGGACAGCAATTCTGTTTCAGGCAGAAGGTTTATGGTAAATACGGTTCTGGGAGGCCTGGCCATTAGCCAGCAAATTGGACGCAGATCAGCTATTAATTTAATGATTCTTTGGACTTTAAATGATCCGGGATATCAGGTTTATTCGAATCCTGAGATCAGAATCGGCTTTGCATTTTGAGCTGAACTCTTTTTATGTTAAATCATCACTCTTTCAGAAAATATTTTGGATTTCTTCTTTTTATGCTAAATTTGCAACTTTTCGCAAAATATTGGAACAGATGCAAATAGAACAGAATAGAATGGTTTCTCTTACTTATGAATTGAGGGAAACTGATATAAATGGGAAAATTCTTGAAGTGCTTCAGGAAAACAAACCACTTAAATTTGTCTATGGTACCGGCAGATTGTTACCGTCATTTGAGGCTAACCTGTTATCTTTGAAAAGTGGAGATAGCTTTAGTTTCAGTCTTGCTGCAAATCAGGCTTATGGCGAACGAAGAGAAGAGATGATTATCGATGTACCGATGTCTGTTTTTGAAAATGGTGGTAAGGTAGATGAAAATATCTGCAGGGTTGGTAATGAGGTTCCGATGACTGATGGTTCAGGGAATCCTCTTTATGGTACTATAAACGAAATCCTGGAAGATGCTGTTAAGATGGATTTTAATCATCCTATGGCTGGTGTAAATCTCTTCTTTTCAGGCAGGATTATTGAGGTATGGGAGCCTTCCAGGGAGGAACTATCTTCTCAGTCCAATGCCTGCTCGGGTTGTAATGGTCACGCCAATTCCAACTGTGGAGAAACATGCAGTTAGTATAAAAAACTGATTTTCAATATCAGGTAAACCATGCTTGGAAGAGTATGGTTAATTTTTTGTTTCCGGGTGAAGTAATTGTTNNTTTCCTTTCATGCTTTTAGGAATAATTACCATTACTCTTTTTTTACTTGTTCTGCAGGTGAATAAAATCGTTGGAATTTCACCCTTAATCCTGACTTCCTTCCGGATTTTAAGTGTCATTTTCTTGTTTGTACATGCTTTTTGTAAAAAGTCGCTTACAACATGGATATTGGTCTGCATGGTTGCCGGGGCAGAGTTTGGTTATGATGTTCCTTCTGTGGCGAAAAATCTTCAGGTGCTTTCTGACGTATTCCTGAGACTTATAAAGACTATTATTGCGCCTTTGCTTTTTTCGACACTGGTTGTTGGTATCGCGGGGCATGCAAATATAAAGCAGATCGGAAGAATGGGCTGGAAATCACTGCTTTATTTCGAAATAGTATCGACATTAGCCCTGTTTATAGGGCTTCTTGCAATAAATATAGGTAAAGCTGGCGTCGGAGTTGTTTTGCCTCCCAATTCTTCCGTTCCTCCTATAACCGGGTTTCAGGCCCAGACGACCAGTGAGTTTATTCTCCATATTTTCCCGGAAAACATAGCAAAAGCCATTTTCGACGGACAGATACTGCAGATAGTGATCTTCAGTATTATTTTTGGTATAGCAGTGGCTATGCTTAAAGAAAAATATCGAGCGCCTATGATAAGGTTCAGTGAAAGCCTTGCAGAGACAATGTTCAAATTCACCAATATCGTAATGTATTATGCTCCAGTGGCTGTTTTTGCTGCAATTGCTTACACGGTAGGGCACATGGGTCTGGATATCCTTTATAATCTTTTTAAGCTTCTGGCGACATTATATGTGGCATTGACAATATTCCTGGGGTGTGTGCTTCTACCTGTTGCCCTGATATTCAGAATACCCGTAAAACAGTTTGTCAAAGCTGTTTCAAAACCCGCGACAATTGCTTTTGCAACATCAAATTCAGAATCAGCGCTGCCTTCGGCTATGGAATGCATGGAAAAGTTTGGTATCCCGCGTAAAATCGTAGCGTTTGTCATACCCACAGGTTATAGTTTTAACCTTGACGGTACAACATTATATCTTTCACTGGCTTCAATATTTGTCGCCCAGGCTGCCGGGATTAATCTTCCAATTGAAAAACAGCTTATTATATGCTTTACGCTTATGCTTACAAGCAAGGGAGTGGCAGGTGTTTCACGAGCCTCACTGGTTATTTTACTGGGAACTGCTGTCAGTTTTGGACTTCCCGTCGAACCTATTTTTATTATCCTTGGTATTGATGTGCTGATGGATATGGCACGTACAGCTGTCAATGTTGTCGGTAACTGCCTTGCCACGGCAGTAATTGCAAGATGGGAGAATGAATTTGACGATGAAATTGCCAGGAACTTCAAGATTGAGTAGTTCATATATTTTTAATTCGTTTGTTACGTCCTGAATATCTGTTTTTTAATAATTTTTAAATTAGATTATTGCAGTGCGCTGCACCTAGAATATCAACAAGAGACAATTTTCTACAAATATCTTGGTGCTACGCACCCTTAAATTTTGAAAGCACCATTCGTAATTTATTATTTAGCGGTAGAGCCGCGTAATATTTGTAGAAAGCAGAAGTTTGAAGAAAGCATAAGGTGCAGCGCACCATAATATTTCCCTATCTAATTATCCGAATATCTATTATTTTCTTCACAAAGATCTCAAAGTTCTTATCTAAGTAAGGGGCTGGCTTTATCTTTCATATCCTTCCCACAAGAGGATATTTATAACAGGAGGGAAGAACCCCGTTGAAAATTCAAATCTCAGCCGGTTAATAAAATTCATTATTCTTCTTCGTGTTTCCGGAAGGTTGTTAAACATGTCAGAAATGTTAATTCACATTTGTAATCACCAAAGAAGTAGTTAAAATGTACAATTGTAACTGCATAATCGATTAAAATAAGTTACAATGTTAAAATATTTATTATACTTTTTTATTAATTTATAATATACATTATTCCAGTTAATTATATACAATTGTCTGATCGTTTTCATAGCCTTCATTACTCTGATAAGATAGAAAGGTATAAAAAATCATTAGATATATCATATAATAATCTGTATACCAGAAATATAAATAACTAAACTAATCAAGTACTGAATATAAGTACTATTTATAACATATTGTATATTAGATATATACAATATTTATAGAACTCGTATAATATAGGATTCAAATAACATATTACAAATGTAACTATGAAAATAGACATATGTAAAATATTAATTATTTACATTTGTAATAATATTAAAAAAAATGAAAGAAAGAATTTTAGAATTTCTCAGGATAGAAAACAGATCCTCTGCTCAGTTTGCTGAAGAAATCGGTGTACAGCCATCAAGTATCTCCCATATAATCTCTGGAAGAAATAACCCAAGTCTTGATTTTGTGATTAAAATGCTTACAAAATATCCTGATATTTCAAGCGACTGGTTACTTTTTGGCAAAGGACAGATGTACCACGAACCACAACTGCACGATTTGTTTAATTCCCAATTTGAAAACAATGCCGGTGGATCAAAAGAATTGTCCGGGAATACTCAGGAAGATAATTTTCAGAATAGGAAAGTACCTTCCTATGACGGCTCTGATACTATTAATTTAAAAACACCAAGGTTAAAGGAGAACAAAACAAAGCGAATAATCTGTTTCTTCGATAATGACACTTTCAAGGAATATCTTCCTGGTGACGAATAATTTCGTAAAATCTCGTTAATATTTATGCATTATTGGCTTTTCAATGTTTGTCATTAAGAGTATCTTTGAAGAAATTTCCGTGTGATGGCAAAGACTATTCTGGATTTTCAAATAATTGATAACAAGCAGATTAGTAAAGATTTTTTCGTCCTTGAATTATTATCTGGTTTAAGTTTTCCGAAAATAAATCCGGGTCAGTTTGTTCAGGTTCGTATTGATGGCAGTCCCGGTACTTTCCTTAGAAGGCCATTTTCTGTACATGACATGAATCCGGCTGCGAATACAATTAAACTCCTGATTCAGATAGCAGGAGAAGGAACAAAAACGCTTTCTTTAAAGCAGAAAGGTGACAGTCTCAATTTGATCCTTCCATTGGGCAACTCATTTTCACTTCCACCCAAAAATGCCAAGACATTACTAATAGGTGGCGGATGTGGTGTAGCTCCATTACTATTTTTAGCAAAATACTTAAAATCAAATAGTTGTGAGTTTGATATTCTGATGGGCTTCAGAAGCAAAGTTCGCATTATTGAATATGAGGAATATAAAAAATTTGGCCGGGTTTACCTCACTACCGAAGATGGTTCGGAAGGTGAAAAAGGCTTTGTGACACATCATTCCATTCTTCAGGAAAAAAAATATAACCGAATTTACTGCTGTGGACCTGATTCAATGATGAAAGCTGTTGCTGAGTATTCCAGGAAGAATAATATTCATTGCGAAGTATCATTGGAAAACCTGATGGCTTGCGGAATAGGAGCATGTTTGTGCTGTGTAGTTGATACAACCGATGGAAATGTCTGTACCTGTACTGACGGTCCTGTCTTCAATATTAATAATTTGAAATGGTAAACCTTGGTATAAATATCGGTCCGCTTCACTTTAAAAACCCTGTTTTAACCGCTTCGGGTACTTTTGGTTATGGATCGGAATTCTCTGATTTTTTTGATATTAACAGATTGGGCGGAATTATCCTTAAGGGAACTACTCTCGAACCGCGCGAGGGAAATTCTTATCCAAGAATGGCTGAAACAGCATCCGGAATGCTGAATACAGTAGGACTGCAGAATAAAGGAATAGATTATTTTGAACAACATATTTATCCACGTGTTTCAGCTTTTGATACTAATGTAATTATCAATGTGAATGGTAATTACGTTGAAGAATATGTGGCTCTTGCAGAAAGAATAAACAACCTTGAGAAAATTGCAGCAATTGAATTGAATATCTCCTGTCCCAATGTAAAGATGGGTGGAATGGCGTTTGGTACCAATGCTGACTCTGCCAGAGAAGTGACCAGAGCTGTCAGATCTGTGTACGATAAAACTCTGATAATCAAGCTTTCCCCAAATGTGACAAATATTGCAGATTTTGCCAGAATAGTCGAAGATGAAGGTGCTGATTCAGTCTCGCTGATAAATACTCTTCTTGGTATGGCGATCGACGTCAACAATCTTAAGCCCTCATTATCAACAATAACCGGGGGTTTATCCGGACCTGCTATAAAACCGGTAGCTTTAAGAATGGTATGGCAGGTGGCAAATGCAGTCAAAATTCCTGTTATTGGAATTGGCGGAATAATGAATGCCAGTGATGCAATTGAATTTTTACTTGCCGGGGCATCTGCAGTTCAGGTAGGTACAGCCTCATTCATTGATCCTCAGGCATCTATTAAAATTCTGGAAGGAATTGAGAAATTTCTTATAGATAAAGCCTTTTCCGATATAAGTGAACTGATAGGTTATATCAATCGAAAATAGTTTATGTAGCGCTTGGTTGTTATCATATCTCATATCTCATATCTCGTTTAATTTCCTCATAAAAACCGATTCTTTCTGAAACATTTGCAGAGTAATGAATTTGTTTTATAATTTTGCTTTAAATTTGTAACAATATTGAACCACTTGGTTATAATCTATTACTAAAATACTAAAAAGATGACAGATAATTTGCAAATTGATAATCTTGACAGGAAGATTCTTGATATAATCACAAAGAATGCAAGAATACCTTATCTTGAAGTAGCAAGGGAATGCGGCGTTTCAGGGGCAGCAATCCATCAGCGTGTTCAGCGGTTAATAAGAGTAGGGGTAATTAAGGGTTCTGAATTCAAGGTTGATCCTGTAATGGTTGGATTCAGAACCTGTGCGTATATTGGTGTGTTTCTTGACCATCCCGGTCATTATCGAGATGTAATTAAGAAATTCAAGGAGATACCAGAGATCATCGAATGTCATTATACCACAGGAAATTATTCCCTGTTCATTAAAGTCTATACAAATGATAATGAGCATTTAAGAATGATACTAACGGATAAGATACAAACTATAACGGGAATTATCAGAACGGAAACTCTTATCTCACTCGAAGAATCAATTAACAGGCAGATTCCATTGCTTTCTAAATAGATAATGTTGTATTTTGATGGTTATGTACCTCTTTCGTCATTTTTAATCTTTTGACGATAAAATCACCAGGAAAAATTGCTCCTTTCTTTTGCATTAAAATAAAATTATCATACATTTGCACTCGCAAAAATAGGGGAGGATTCAGTAGCTCAGTTGGTNNTTTTGTCTTGTTTTGTAATGAATCAGAAGGCAATACGTCATAACTATAAAAAACTATGTTAAATTAAAACATTAGACAATGAAAAACCTGATTTGGACGATTGTTTTTGTCATTATTTCTGCTACTCTGAATGCTCAGAAATCAATTGATGCACTTTTTGATAAATATGCCGGGAAGGATGGGTTTGTAACAGTTACAATTAATGGAAATCTGTTAAAACTAGCGGCTTTATCGGATGAAGACAAGAAAGATAGCTCCCTGCCAAAGAGTCTTACCCAGATAAGGATTCTTGCCCAGGAGAATGACTCAATAAAAGTGGATAATTTTTACGATCTGGTAATTAAGGACTTAGACCTGAAACAATATGAAGAATTTATGCAGGTAAAAAGCTCAGGACAGGCTGTGAGAATGCTGGTACGAACTGATGGGGAAATGTTTAAGGAATTCCTTCTGATTGTTGGCGGTAAAGACAATGCACTTATACAAATAAAAGGAAATATGACTTTTAAAGAAGCAAAAGAATTCGCCGATGGTGCAAAGAAAGACCATGGAATGAATCTCTTAAATAACCACTGATAAATAATAAAATTTGCCTTTATCTTTGTTTAAGATTATTCATTCAGCATTTCTCAGATGACCAGGCTTGAATTCAATAACTGCATATTTCAGCTCAGCAGAAAACTTTATCTGGTAGCTTACCGCTTTCTTAAGAACAGGGAAGAAGCCGAGGATGCGGTTCAGGAAGTCTTCATAAAACTTTGGAACAAGAAGGATAAACTTGATGAATACAATAGCATTGAAGCTCTTGCTACAACCACAATAAAAAATCATTGCATCGATCAGTTGAGGAAGGTCAGAACCATTGGAATTGATGATGCAAATCAAAATATGCCATATTTTTTTAATGACCCTTCACCATATGAGCAACTTGAACGTGATGAAACATCCAAAATTCTCCATAATATAATAGACAGATTACCCGATATTTACAGAGATATTATTCGAAGAAGAGAAATTGAAGGATTGAGTTATGAAGAGATTGCACTTATAACTAAACAGAATATCAATACTTTGCGGGTTAATCTATCTCGTGCCAGAGGAATGATAAGGGATGAATTAAAAAAGCTTAATTATGAAAACAACGGAAATAAGAAGATTGCTGGAAAAATATTATAACGGGCAAAGTTCTGAAGAAGAAGAATTGCAACTGAGAAGTTATTTTGAAGCTGAGAATATTCCTGCCGGATATGAAGCTGAAAAGGCGATGTTCAGGTTTTTTTCTGAAAATGCATCGGTTCCGTTGCCATCATCAGAGTTTGAGAATAATATAATTTCCGCGGTCGATGCAGCTGAAAAGAAGATTTTCATTCCGGTTTACAAATCCCGGATTCTTGTCTATTCAGGTATTGCAGCATGTTTGCTATTGCTCTTCGGGTCATATATCTTCTTCATCTATAATAAGCGACCTAGAGACACTTTTTCTGATCCGGAAATTGCCTATGCTGAAACTGTAAAGGTATTATTTGGAGTATCCTCAACTTTTAACCATGGTACCCGGCAGCTTGATCGGGTCAGAAAACTTGAAGATGCAGCTGTCAGAGGTTTTGCAGCTATTAATAATTCGAGCAGGATAATAGACAATAATCTGAAAAATCTTGATTACTTTCAGCAGGCAATTAATATGGTTCATTCACCAATGGATATAGTTAAAAACAAATAATTATCAGTGATATGAAACGGATACTTATAACAGTTGGAATCTTATTTATTGCTTTGATTGCCCACTCCCAAAGCAATGCCATTGATGAGCTCTTTGACAAATATTCTGATAAGGAAGGTTTTACGACTGTGTTTATCTCAAGCAAAATGTTCAGTATGTTTAGCAGTAAAGATCAGAAGGATCAGGATCTTAATAATCTGATAAACAAACTGAAGTCTATCAGGATACTTTCTGTTGGAGATTCCACATTGAATAAAACCATTAATTTCTATAGTGAACTTAGTAAAAAGCTTGATTTTTCTGTATATGAGGAACTTATGATAGTGAAAGAAGGAAATAATACTACAAAATTCCTTGTAAAAGAAAATGGCAGCAGTATTTCAGAGCTTCTTGTAATTACTGGTGGAACAGGAGGGAACACCCTGATTTCCATACGAGGTGATCTTGATCTGAAAAGCATTTCCGGGCTTTCTAAAGCAATCGGAATTCAGCAATTGGAAAGCCTTGATAAGATAGACCAGAAACCTGCAAAGAAGTAAAATCTGAATTTTTTGTTGGACCAAAGCAACCTTAACCTGGTGATTTTAGTTATAAGATCATTGGTGCACCTAATTCTATATGGCTTGCATATTCATTTTTTTTTATATTTGTATTGAATTCGAAATATGAATTAACCTAAACGGCTATGAATAAACTACACTCAAAACGATTTGGGACTTTAGTGAGTTCCATATTAATTATTTCTTCACTTTCCCAGGCACAGTTTAAAGATATCGATTTTCTAAAATCGAGTCCTGCTGATGGAGTGAAATATCTTCAGTCATATTTTTCCCCTTGGATAAATGCTTTTGGAGCAGGTTTGAACGGAAGCTGGTACAATACTGCAAAGCCTCATAAATTCGGAGGATTTGATATAACTACTGGCATTAATGTGGGAGTGGTTCCTTCTTCTGCCACAACTTTTGATCTTTCAACAATAGGTCTTTCCTCTTCTCTTACGGGAACAGGAATTGCTCCAACCATTGCGGGACCAAAAACTAGTGGCCCGGCCTTAACATATAAAGTCTCAGGTGTTACTTTGGCTTCTTTCAATGCGCCTAAAGGAACTGACTGGAAATATATACCGGTGCCTACAGCGCAGGTCGGTATAGGATTACCGTTTGGAACGGAAATTAAATTAAGATATCTTCCCAAGATTACTTTTGAAAAGGGAAACATCTCGGCATGGGGTGTAGGTTTAATGCACAGTATAATGCAGTATTTCCCGGGAAATAAATTAATTCCAGCTGATGTTTCACTTTTCGGAGGCTATACAAAACTTACAGGAAATGTTCCTTTGGGACTAAACCCGGATCCTACAGTGAGTCAGGGTTATGCACCTGCATACCTTGCAACAAATCCATTCGGAACTCAAAATCTTAATGTGAAAGTTTCTGCATTAAACGTTGGTTTGATAGCTTCACTTAACCTGCCTGTAATAACCTTCTATGGTGGAATAGGTTACGGTAAGACACAAACAGATGTGGCGTTATCAGGCAATTTCCCATTACCCGTTGTAGTAACTCCTGCAGCTGGTGCACCATATGCTCAATATAATGAGACCGGAGTTAAAAAAGGTTCTGATTTCCCGAGTATAAATATCAAGAATTTTTCCGGATTAAGGGCAAATATTGGTTTCAGGATCAAACTGGCTGTAATCACTATTCACGCTGATTATACGAAAGCTCTTTATAATGTTTTTTCAACTGGTTTAGGAATTTCATTCAGGTAGTATTCTGAGATCTAAGACCGATACGGATGTGAAGCTTGTAAACAATTAAAAATCATCCCCGGATGTCTAAAAACATTCCGGGGATTTTTTGTTTATAGAATAATTTGTTTTCAGACTTCATAACCTAAGAGTTTGTTTATTTTTGTACTATTAATTTTTATCATCATAATTTCGTTTCTGTGTCTGAGAATCAGATCTATTCAAAGTACAGGGCATTGCTTCTTGCTTCAAAGGGGGCATTGACATCCGGAGAGATTAAAAAGATCAGAAGGGCACTTGACCTGGTAATCGAGGCATGCGAAGGTAAAACCACAATTACCGGTGACTCACTTGTTATTCACGCACTTAATGTCGCCAGAATTATTGCGGGAGAGATGGGATTGGGTACCACATCAATAATATGTGCGTTACTTCATGATTCGTACGACCAGCTTAGCCTATCCAGGGAAGAGCTTAAGAAAGAATTTGGAACCAATGTTCCAGAGATACTGGATGGCCTGGCAAAAATTTCAGGAATAAGTTCAACACAATCATCTTATCAGGCCGATAATTTCAGAAAACTGCTTCTTAGCCTTGCCGAAGATGTAAGAGTAATTCTTATAAAACTTGTGGAACGACTTGAGTATATGCGCAATCTAGAAAAGGCTCAGGAGAAAGACAGATTACCCCTGGCTTCAGAAACCTATTTTCTTTATGCCCCACTTGCACACAGACTTGGTTATTATAATATAAAGTCTGAAATGGAGGATCTCTCTATAAAATACCTCGAGCCGGAACAATATGATTATATTGATTCAAAGATCAGACAAACCGCAGCCGCACGTAACCGACTTATAAGGGAATTTAACCAGCCAATAAAAGAAAAGCTTGAAAAGCAAGGCTTTAGGTTTACTATTAAAAGCCGCACAAAATCAATACATTNNAAAATGAAAAAGCAGGGAGTGGAATTTGAAGAGGTTTATGATCTTTTTGCAGTCAGAATAATAATAGATAGTAAATCTGAAAATGAAAAATCTGATTGCTGGCAGGTTTATTCTGTGATTGCAGATCTTTACCAGCCCAATCCAAGNNCAGATCAGGTCAGTAAGGATGGATGAAATAGCGGAAAAAGGACTTGCTGCCCACTACCTGTATAAAGGTATGAAGAGTGAAAGTGGTCTTGATAACTGGCTGACTAAAATGAGGGAGATACTGGAATCTTCTGAGACCGAGGATTCTTCTTTTATCGATAAGGTACGTTCCGGGCTATATACTGATGAAGTATTTGTTTTTACTCCGAAAGGAGATTTGCGTCAGTTACAGGCCGGATCAACGCTGCTCGATTTTGCTTTTGAAATCCACACTCAGGTAGGATCAACATGTGTCGGCGGAAAGGTAAATGGTAAAAATGTGACGATCAGGCAGGTTTTACAGAACGGAGATCATGTTTCTGTCCTGACTTCAAAAAATCAGAAACCAAAGCAGGACTGGCTCTCTTTTGTCGTTACATCTAAAGCCAGGACGAAGATTAAGCAGGTACTCAATGAAGAGAAAACTCTGGCTGCAGCTGAAGGCAAAGAGATATTGATGAGAAGACTAAAGAACTGGAAAATTACTTTCGGGGATGAAGTCATTAAGAAACTTCAGACTTCATTTCAGATGAGAACCGCACAGGATCTTTATTTTATGATAGCGTCCGAAAAGATTGATTTGCTTCATATCAAGGAGATTCTCATCAGGGAAGAACCCGAAGAAAATGTGACTGTGGTACCTGTTTTCCCTGAGAAGGATTATTCTGATACTACAGGAACACAGTATTCTGATTATCTTATAATTGAAGATAAGATTGAAGGTCTGGATTACAAGCTTTCAAAATGCTGCAATCCTGTTTTCGGAGACCGGATATTTGGATTTGTAACAATATCTGAAGGTATAAAGATACATCGCACAAGCTGCCCGAATGCCCAATATATGATGGCAAAATTTCCTTACAGGATTGTGATAGCGAAGTGGTCTGATTCGAAAAATGCACTGTCTTTTAAAAGTGCGATAAAGATTACGGGAATTGAAGACATCGGAATAGTAAATAAAATTGCTGATATAATTTCTGAAAATAAGGTCAGTCTCCGCAGCTTCAATTATGACATGGCTGATGGAGCATTTGAAGGTGTACTTACTATAATGGTACCTAATAATAATGTTCTTCAGGGTATTATCAGGAAGATAACAGATATAAAAGGAGTGCATAGAGCGGTCCGTTTCGATACTGAAAAGGCATAAAAACCAGGTTTTGGCACCAGGCTTCGTGTATAAGGTTCTGCCGGAAATAATAGTACTCTCTGAAAAACTAAGAAAAAGGAAGACGGTAAAATAAAATAAAAATGAACCAACCGAATTATCCATCTCTTTATCAGATAAACACAAGGGTGTGGCTCACAGAATTGTCAGAAGAACTGGGACGATGTGCTACACTAGATGATATCCCTGATATTGCCCTTGATCACCTGCAGGAAATGGGTTTTGACTGGATCTGGTTTCTGAGTGTCTGGCGTACCGGTGAACTTGGTCGGAAAGTTTCGCTTGAGAATCCGGACTTCCGGCGCGATTTCGAAGTGACGTTGCCTGATTTGCATGAGCAGGATATCGCGGGTTCGGGATTTGCAATCACAGGTTACACAGTCCATCCTGATTTGGGTGGCGACGCAGCTCTGAGACGACTCCGCGACAGACTGAAATACCGGGGACTTAAAATGATGCTCGATTTTGTCCCGAATCATGTGGGGCCGGACCATACCTGGATAGAGGACCATCCAGATTATTTTATTCATGGAACAGATGATGACCTTGAAAAATATCCTCAGAATTATTCCAGATTTAAAAGCGACCATGGCAATCTGATACTTGCATATGGCAGGGATCCATTCTTTGCAGGTTGGCCCGATACAGTGCAACTCGATTACAGTAATCCGGCAACAGTGGAGGCTATGCTAAGTGTGCTTCTTCGTATCTCTGACCAATGTGATGGAGTAAGATGCGACATGGCGATGCTCATTCTCCCGGAGGTTTTTGAAAGGACTTGGGACCGCAGGGCTCAACCGTTCTGGCCCATAGCCATAAAAACCGTTCGGGAAAAAGTCCCTGATTTTTGCTTTATGGCTGAAGTTTACTGGGATATGGAGTGGACAATGCAGCAGCAGGGATTTGATTATACATATGATAAGAGGCTTTATGACCGTTTGTGCGAGGGAAATGCGCGTGCGGTACGTGAGCATTTTTATGCAGGACTTGATTATCAGGATAAGCTGGTCAGGTTCCTTGAAAATCACGACGAACCACGTGCAGCTTTGACATTTGATCTTAAAAAACACGAAGCTGCAGCCATTATAACGTTTTTATCACCCGGCCTGAGATTTTTTCATCAGGGACAATTTGAAGGAAGAAAAAAAAGGATCTCCCCACATCTTGTTCGCCCTCCGAAGGAACCGATCGACCTGACCCTGCAAAAGTTTTACATTGACTTCCTTAAAATTTTAAAAGAAAATGTCTTTCGAAATGGATGGTGGGAGCTCTTAGAATGTGTTCAGGCTTGGGAAGGGAATGGTTCATGCGATTCTTTTCTGGCATTTGCCTGGGAGGACAATAAGGGAAAGCGGGCGCTGGTTATCGTCAACTATGCACATCACGCAGGTCAGTGTTTTGTTCATTTGCCATTTTCTGACATAGCTGGCAAAACAGTCAGGTTGAAGGATATGATTAGTCCTGAAGTCTATGAACGGGATGGCTGTGAACTTTTATCAAGAGGTATGTATTTTGATCTCCCGGCCTGGGGTTATCACATTTTTGATCTAGGAGTTGGTAGTCAGCGTGTAGAATGAGGTTTCAGGTGAGTGGATATCAATAACCGGGAGTCCAGTTTTCTGACATTGAACATTGAACTGATTAGTAATACTTTAAATCACAATAAAAATGAAAGCCACACAATTATTAAACAATCTGGGACAGAGTATATGGTTGGACAATATCACCCGCGATCTTTTAAACACTGGCACACTAAAAAAATATATTGAGGATTTGTCGGTGAAGGGCTTGACATCTAATCCAACAATTTTTAACCAGGCTATAAGAAACAGTTCAGCCTATGATGCAGATATTCGTAAAAAACTAAAGGAAGGTAAAAAAGTTGAGCAGCTGTTCTTTGAGCTGGCGCTCGATGACATTACCCGGGCTGCCGACATTTTTATGCCGATTTATGAAAAAACCAACACAGTCGATGGGTGGGTTTCACTGGAAGTTTCGCCACTTCTGGCGTATGACACAAATAGCACACTTAAAGCAGCCAGAGATCTTTGTGTCCGGGCAAACCGGCCTAATCTTTTTATTAAGATCCCTGGAACAAAAGAGGGTTTGCCTGCAATTGAAGAAGCGATCTTTGCAGGTATTCCGGTGAATGTAACGCTCTTGTTCTCACGAGAAGATTATCTGGCGTCAGCAGAGGCATTCCTTCGAGGCATCGAACGCCGTCTGGATGAAGGACTAAATCCAAGTGTTGGTTCTGTTGGGTCAGTATTCATAAGTCGCTGGGATGGTGCTGTTGCTGGCAAGGTTCCGGAAAACCTTAAGAACAAACTTGGCATTGCTCTCGCTCAGCGTACCTACAAGGCAGCCAGGGAGCTTCTGATCTCACCACGCTGGCAAAGGGTTTATAATGCCGGGGCAAAGCCACAACGTCTCCTATGGGCCAGTACCGGGACAAAAGATCCACAAGTTTCTGAAATTCTTTATATTAAAGCTCTTGCGGCACCTTTTACAGTAAATACAATGCCCGAGGCTACACTTATAGCTCTCAGTAAGCATAACGAGATGGGATCCATAATGGAAGCTGACGGAGGAGATTGTGAAGATGTTCTGAAGCAGTTTGCTTCAGCAGGCATTGACATCGATGAACTAGGTGTCAGACTTCAGGATGAAGGCGCCAAATCGTTCGTAAAATCATGGAACGAATTAATGGAAGTAATTGAATCCAAAAGCATCTCGCTTAAATAATTTTAATAAAAATGGCAAAAAAAATATTACCGGTCACTAAAAGCAGAGCCTGGATGGCTCTCATTGATCACAAAAAAAGTATTGGCAGGCAACATTTACGAAAACTCTTTTCGGATGACCCCGGACGCGGGGAGCGAATGACTGCCAAAGCAAGCGGCCTTTTTCTGGATTATTCAAAAAACCGGATCACTGGTCAGACTCTGAAATTGCTGATCCAACTGGCGAAGGAATCCGGCCTTAAGAACCGTATTGATTCCATGTTCAATGGTGAGAAGATCAATGTCACAGAAGACAGGGCTGTCTTGCACATTGCTTTGCGTGCACCCAGGGGAACAAAAATCATGGTCGACGGGAAAAATGTCATTCCGCAGGTTCATGAAGTCCTGGACAGAATGGCTGATTTTTCAATACGTGTCCGAAGTGGTCAATGGAAAGGGCATACCGGTAAACGCATCCGCAATGTTGTAAACATCGGCATTGGCGGCTCCGATCTTGGTCCTGTGATGGCGTATGAGGCACTGCGTTTTTACAGCGAAAGAAGTATGACTTTCCGGTTTGTATCCAATATTGATGGAATAGATTTTGCCGAGGCGGTTCGCGATCTGAACCCGGAGGAAACGATGTTCATTGTTTCTTCAAAGACGTTTACAACAATGGAAACAATGACCAATGCTCAAACCGCAAAAGAGTGGTTGCTAAATGGTCTGGGCGGTGATACCAGGGCGGTTGCCAAACACTGTGTTGCCGTTTCTACAAATGAGCAAAAGGTCACAGAGTTCGGCATCGATACAGCCAATATGTTCGGATTCTGGGATTGGGTTGGTGGTCGTTATTCGATGGATTCGGCCATTGGACTTTCAACAATGCTTGCAATCGGTCCGGAGCACTTTCACGCCATGCTTAACGGCTTTCATGAGATGGACGAACATTTCAGAACTGCACCCTTTGAAAGTAATCTGCCTGTCCTGCTAGGTCTACTGGCTCTTTGGTACAACAATTTCTTCGGGGTTCAGACCATAGCGGTTCTGCCCTATGAAAATTATCTGAAGCGATTTCCTGCTTACCTGCAACAGTTAACAATGGAAAGTAATGGCAAACACGTTACGCTTGATGGTAAGAAAGTGAACTATAATACTGGTCCGATTTACTGGGGAGAACCAGGAACTAACGGACAACATTCATTTTATCAGCTGATTCACCAGGGTACGCGTATGATCCCATGTGATTTTATTGCTTTCGTTAACCCATTAATTAAGGTTGGCCGGCACCACGATATCCTTCTCTCAAATGTATTTGCACAGTCTGAAGCGCTGGCTTTCGGCAAAACACCAGCACAGGTCAGAGCGGAGGGAACGTCAGAGTGGCTTGTGCCACATCGTGTCTTCGAGGGAAATCGTCCTTCAAACGTTATTCTTGCTGATCATTTAACCCCTGACATTCTGGGAAAACTAGTAGCTTTATATGAACACAGTACATTTACTCAAAGCGTTATCTGGAACATTGACGCTTTTGATCAGTGGGGAGTGGAGCTTGGTAAAGTCTTAGCACAGAGAATTATACCTGAAATTGAAGGCAAAGGCAGTCCTAAGCTTAATCATGATGGATCAACAAATAATCTTATTCAACATTACAGAAAAAATAAGAAACTAAACTAGGACTTCATGACAATACAAAATAAGTTTTGATGGATATCAGAGTACTCCCTGACGCAGAAGAAGTAGCTCTTGAAGCTGCCAGGCTGATCGCAGTTATGGCACGAAAGACTGTGGAGGAACGAGGCCGGTTTGTTCTGGCTGTGAGCGGTGGTATAACGCCATGGAAGATGCTGCAGAGCTTTGGGAAAGAGGATGTTCCGTGGCAAAACGTGCATGTGTTCCAGGTTGATGAGCGTGTCGCTCCTTCCGGGCATCCCGACAGAAATCTCACACACCTGCGCGCATGTCTGCTTGGACACTCTCCGCTGAGCGAGGATAATATCCACGCGATGCCTGTGGAATCGAAAGATCTTGAGTCTGCTGCGGTCAGTTATGCTTTAACACTCTGTAAGATCGCTGGCACTCCCCCCGTTCTTGATCTTGTTCATCTCGGTCTTGGATCTGATGGCCATACCGCTTCACTTGTTCCTGGAGATCAGGTGTTAAAAGTTGATGGAAGCGACGTCGCAATGACAGGAGTTTACCAGGGCAGAAAGCGCATGACTTTGACTTATCCGATCATCAATCGTGCACGAAGTATTCTGTGGGTTGTAACGGGAGCTCAAAAGGTTACGATGCTGAAACGTTTGCTAGTTGCAGATGCTTCAATTCCAGCCGGACGAATTTGCCAGGATATATCATTAATTTTAGCTGACAGTGATGCAATAGGAGGTATGATGTTAAAGTAATTAATCTTAGAAATATTTATAATTGATATATATCAACATTATTATTGATATATATCATATATTTTATTATATACCAGCACCCAGCACCGAGAACCAAGGACCAAATAATCAATACCTAAGATCACGTTTTACCGGCAGCTTTGCCAGTTTTTCTACTTCAAGTGAAGGATAACCAAATTCTTCTACAATTTTCCCAAGAATGAGATAGGTTCCGCTTCCTTTAAACGGGTAGTTTTTAAGCGATTGCGGGAAGTGAGTTGAATCAAAGAAATTGGCATCAGAATCGATGAAACATCCAAAATTCATCCATTCTTTTTTAATTGTTTTGATATATTTTATTGTAACAAGATGGCCTACCATCCTTACTTTTTTTCCGATATAATCATTCATCTGACTAGAAGAAATCTCACCACGAAACTGTGTTTCAAGCATATCAAACCAGGTGAGGCTTACCGGAAACCCAAACAGCTCTATTTCGTCATAAGCGTCCTCAAGCTTTCCCTGCTCAAGCTTTGGCAGTGAAAAGCTCCTGACTGGAGGGGAGAATAGTGGTCTTATATGATCCTGTTTCCTGCTGTTCATCATCATATGGACTTCCCATAGGAGCGTAGCTTTGTTCTTTCCGGTGAACCTGAAGGCTCCGGCCCTGATGAGAAGAATAACCTGTTCAAGACCGGGGCAGACCCTGGTCACGAAATCAGCAAGATCAGCAAAACATCCATCACCTCTTATCTCTTCAATTGACCTGGCAAGATTATCCTGAAGACTCATGATATGGATAAATCCAAGATAAATATCTGTGCCATATATTGTTGTCTTGTATCTGCTTTTGTTAATGCATGTCAATTGAATTGTTGCCCCAGATCTTTTTGCTTCATGAACATATACCCATGTTCTGTAGAATCCACCGAAGTTATTAATTACAGCCACCATGAACTCAAGCGGGTAGTGTGCCTTAAGCCACAGGCTCTGAAAACTCTCAACAGCATACGATGCAGAGTGCGCTTTTGAAAAGGAGTAACCTGCAAAGGATTCGATCTGACGCCAGACTTCCTTTGTAATTTCTTCGCTGTAACCTTTTTCACGACAGTTTGAAAAGAATCTGTCTACAATCCGTTTCATCTCCTCTTTTGACCTGTGTTTGCCACTCATTGCCCTCCTGAGAGTATCAGCATCTGAGAGATCGAGTCCGGCAAAGTGATGACAAACCTTCAAAACATCTTCCTGGTAAACCATGACCCCGAATGTCTCTTCAAGCTGTTCTTTCATCACAGGATGTATGTATTCGAACTTATCCCGATTATGGAACCGGTATATATATTCGCGCATCATCCCGGACCTTGCGACTCCGGGGCGGATGATCGAACTGGCCGCCACAAGAGTGGTATAGCTGTCGCATCTTAGTTTCTGAAGAAGACCTCTCAT
>PMEC01000197.1:0-11505 GCA_003155705.1 Bacteroidales bacterium | reverse complement strand
GAAATGAGAACTCCTCCTGCATGAATACTCCTCATATTCGGGAAGTCAGCAATCTTCAGTCCTGTTGAGAAAATTATGTCCGTAATATCATTGCGGTTTGAATCTGACGATGGGTTATCAATCAGATTATCAATCTCTTCTTTTGGCAGTCCATGGACCTTCCCCAATTCCCTGACAATTGATTTTCCCCTGAAAGTGCTCATTGTACCGAGGAGTGCGGTATGGCTGTAACCATATCTTTTGAAAATATAATCGAGAACCTCGTCTCTCTCTTTCCATGAATAGTCTATATCAAAATCGGGAGGGCTGCTTCGTTTCGGATTAATGAACCTCTCAAAGTAAAGGTTTAGATCAATTGGGTCAACATTAGTGATTTTGAGGCAATAAGCAACTATTGAATTGGCGCCGCTTCCACGGCCTACATGATAAAATCCCCTTGCCATTGAGTATCTGACAATGTCCCATGTTATCAGGAAATATGCAGAAAATCCGAGTTTATCAATTATTTCAAGTTCGTGCTTTATTCTTCTTTTTGCTTCATTATTACCTTTCCCATACCTGTATATCATTCCGTCCCATGCAAGTTTTTCGAGGAGAAGCTTATCGTCGTACCTGCTTGCTGAATATATCTGTTTGTTCTTGATACTTTTAAGGTCAGGCGATATATTGCAGTCTTTCAGAAGTTTTTCTGTGTTTCCAGGTATCTCCGGATATTCACTGAAAGCTTCAGCAAAAAACTTTCGTTCCCTGAATAGTTCATCGTCGCCGGCGTACTGATGGGGCCGGAGGTGGCTGAGCAGGATGTTGTTATCGACCGCTCTTAAATTTTTGTGTATGAATGTATCTTCTGTGCATGAGAACGTTACAGGGTGAAGAACAACCATCCTGTTTCTTTTTATTTGTGCCGGAAGTGTGAGCAAACCATTTATTTCGCGGGGTTTGATCCCGATAAATTCATTATCATAAAATTTTCGGTCGGGTATCTTATTCAGTGAATAGATTACATATGAATTGTCGAATTGTGGTGGTGGAAATTCTGCAGGTGTACCATTAATATTATGCGAAGTAAGAAATTCATTTAACTCTCTTATCCCGCTGTTGTTTTGTGCAATTCCGATATATAACAGTTCATTGCCGCTTCTGAATTCAATCCCTGTTACAGGTTTTATGCTGTGTTTGTTGCATTCAACGACAAATTCAGGCATTCCTGTAGAGTTGTTGATATCTGTAAGTGCAATTGTATCAGCTTCAGCTGCAACTGCTTTCTGAACGAGCTGTTCCACAGACATTGTTCCGTAGCGAAGACTGTAATATGAGTGGCAGTTCAGGTACATTGTTCTTCGTGTTCTGGAATGGCATAACGGCTTAACGGCAAAACAAGTACTTAGAATTGACACCATTGCGCCTTTACACCTTTACGCCTTTACGCCTTTCTAATGCCAATATCCTCCTCTGAGCCTTTCCTCCATCATATTTTGCTCTTTTATAGCGTTTTCGAGCTGTTTAAGNNCGCTTTCTCAGCTTGTCCATTGCCAAATAGAGATTTACCTTTTCAGGTGTATCGTCGAAGATGTCAAGTTGCTGGACACCTCTTACCAGGTGGCTGAATCTCACGCCGATAAGCCTTATAAGCATACGTCGCTGATACAGCCTGAAGAACAGCTCTTTTGCGATGTCTGTGAGAACATGGTCAAAAGAGGTGTATGGTATACGTTTCTGGAGACTATGGGTATCGAAGTTTGAATATCTGATCTTCACAGTAATACATGAAGTGAGCTTTTCATGTTTTCTCAGCTCGAACGATATTTTCTCTACCATGCTTACCAACAGCTGATTTAAACGAACCAGATCGGTGGTATCCTTGTCGAAAGTATGTTCGGTGCTTATAGATTTTTGCTCAGAATAGCTGACGACAGGAGCAGAGTCGATACCGTTGGCTCTCTTCCATATCTCCAGACCATTTTTACCCATGAGCTTTTCGAGCATTTCCACAGGAATATTTCTGAGGGTGTATATTGTTGAAATGCCCATTGATCTGAGCGTATGATAAGTCTTCTGGCCGATCATTGGTATTTTTTTTATCGAAAGAGGATCGAGAAAGGGGAGGACTATCTCTTTTTTAACCTCAATTTCGCCGTTTGGTTTAGCCTCCCCGGTAGCTATTTTCGACACTGTCTTGTTGACGGAAAGCCCTATAGATACCGGTAGTCCGGTCTCTTTAATTATATACCGGCGTAATTCGTGCGACCATTCCGCGCACCCATAGAACCTGTCCATCCCGGTGAGATCAATATAATGTTCATCGACTGAAGCCTTTTCATATAATGGCGCCTTTTCAGCAATAATTTCAGTGACAATGTTGGAATAGTTGCTGTACAGTTCCATATCGCCCCGTATCACTATTGCATCGGGACACATGTTTCTTGCCATCTTCATTGGCATTGCAGAGCTTACTCCGAACTTCCTTGCTTCATAGCTGCAACTCGAAACCACCCCACGGTCAGACATTCCGCCTATTATTACAGGCTTCCCGTTCAATCTGCTGTTTTTCAACCTCTCAACCGATACAAAAAAGGTATCGAGGTCGAGATGAAGGATGTATCGTTCTATGTCCCCGGTAATAAACATTTTACTGAAAAATTACTCTGTGTAACTCTGTGCGCCCTCTGTGGAACTCTGTGTAATTCCTTCTTTTTGTTACACAGAGATACACAGAGAAGNNTTTTGATTAATAATTAATCAAAGTTATGATTACAATATAATCAATTATTTTATATGTACTTCACTTCCAACATAAAAATTTTAAGAAAAAGGAAGGGCAGGACACAGGATGATGTAGCATTCGCCCTTAACCTTAAACGTTCAACCCTTAGCGGCTATGAGAACGGAGTTGCCCAGCCCGGGATAGAGATCCTTATTGCTTTTTCAGGATACTTCAATATGTCAATTGACACGATTCTGAAAATGGACATGTCTAAATTATCTGAAAGTCAGCTCGGTGAGCTGGAACGCGGATATGATGCATATATAAAAGGAAGCAATCTGCGGGTGCTTACAACAACTGTCAATACAGAGAATACAGAGAATATTGAACTTGTTCCGGAAAAGGCAAAAGCAGGTTATACAACAGGTTATGCTGACCCGGAATACATCGGAGAACTTCCTGTGTTCAGACTGCCGTTCCTTTCTGATAAACGGAAATACCGGACATTCCAGTTGAAAGGAGATTCAATGCTCCCGATACCTGACGGTTCATGGGTTACAGGTGAATTCCTGCAGGATTGGATGAACATTATCAGCGGTAATGCCTATATTGTTTTCACAATGAACGATGGAATTGTGTTTAAGGTTGTGGAAAATAATATAAGGATTGACGGGAAACTGGTACTCTATTCTCTTAATCCGCTTTATGAGCCTTATGAGGTGAATATCAGTGAAGTAAAGGAGATATGGAAATTTGTAAACTATATAAGCAGCGAACTCCCTGAACCGATAATCCCGGAAAAACAACTAATGCAGACAGTTGCAGTGATGAAGCATGACCTTGAAAGGTTGAAAAGCAAACTTGGCAGAGAAATTACTGATGTTGCAGAAGAACTTGTTGGAGGTTAATTTATGCCTCTTCAACCTGCTTTAATCGGTTATTCAAATTGGTTTTTTGTTTGTAAATTCTTCATTTTATGGCTGAAAAGGATTACGATAACAGGATGCATACGGCAGAACACATCCTTAATTCTGTTATGAACAGGATGTTTGATTGTGGCCGATCATTCAGGAGTCATATTGAGAAAAAGAAAAGTAAATGCGATTATCATTTTGAAAGAGCCCTTACGGAGCTGGAAATAAAATCTATAGAAGCTGCGGTAAATGAGATAATATCATTGGATATTGCTCTAACTGAAGAGTTTGTTTCAGGGGCAGTAGCAGAAACAAATTATTTCATCGGTAAACTTCCTCCTGATGTTGGCGATAATATCCGGATTGTAAAAATCGGAAAGTACGACGCATGTCCATGTATTGGTCCCCATGTAAAATCTACAGGTGAAATCGGGCACTTTTTCTTCACGACAGTTGATTTTGAAAATGATATTCTCCGGGTGAGATTTAAGCTTGAATAGAATAGAATAAAATCCATAAAAAAACCGGCCTTAGCCGGTTCATCATTATTCTTTTGTAAGCTGTATAATCAGTTGAATAGTTTTCTCATAATCGGATTCAGCCATCTTACCTTTGAATATTGCCCGGCAAACCCTTTGCTTGTCGAGAATGACAACTGTATAGCTATCTTTTGGCAGGCCCCATAGATTCTGAAGTGTGGCATCGTAATCAAACAGAATTGTAGTATCGAATTTTTTTGCCTTGTTGCCCGCAATCTTACGGATCAAAAAGTCAGGTTTCCATGTTGACTTGCAATCGACTATCCCAAATCCTTTAAATAATTCCTTATTTATCCTTTTATCGACATCAGTAGCTTTCTTTACAACATCATTAAATGGTTCATTAAGGTCCTGCTCATCCGGATCAACATAATTGAGCTGCAATACTTTACCTGCCCAGGAGTTCATGGTAAATTCTTTACTATTCGCGTCCAGAAACTTCCATTCAGGAGCTTTCATACCAACCGCCAGGTTTGTCTTAGTCTGACCCCAAATTGAAATTGAAGTCAGTGATCCAAATAGAAGGAGGAAAATCAGTTTTTTCATAGATTCGGTTTTAAAATTATGACGAAATATAGGAATTTTTTGGCATAAACTAATTTTCTTAAGATTATACTGTTAATCCGGCTAACAATATTACTTTTGCTGTCCAATAATTTTCTTATGCAATCAATCAGGAATATTGCTATTATAGCTCATGTTGATCATGGTAAGACAACCCTGGTAGACAGGATAATACAGGAATGTCAGGTTTTGGACCAGCGGAAGGAGCAGGGCGAGCTAATACTTGATTCCAACGATCTTGAAAGGGAAAGAGGGATTACAATAATTTCGAAAAACGTATCAGCATTATATAAGGGAGTCAAGATTAATATCATTGACACACCCGGCCATGCTGATTTCGGAGGCGAGGTTGAAAGAGTTCTAAAAATGGCAGACGGAGTATTGCTGCTGGTTGACGCTCTTGAAGGTCCGATGCCACAAACACGGTTTGTACTTGGAAAAGCAATTGCTCTTGGACTCAAACCAATTGTTGTGGTAAATAAGGTGGATAAACCTAATTGCCGTCCCGATGAAGTTCAGCATGATATCTTCGAATTAATGTTCAGTCTGGATGCTACTGATGAACAACTGGACTTCGAAACAGTATTTGGTTCTTCAAAATACGGTTGGATGAGCAAAGACTGGAAGAAACCAACCGATAATATAAGGTATCTTCTTGATACTATACTCAATGAAATACCTGAAGCGCCTTATCTGACAGGAACTCTTCAGATGCAGATAGCTTCCCTGGATTACTCAAATTATGTTGGTCGGATAGCTATTGGTCGTGTATTCAGAGGTGATATTTATTCACTTAATGACTATACTCTCTGCAAGAAAGATGGTACACAAAAGAAAGTCAGGATTAAGGAGCTCTTTACATTCGATGGTTTGGGAAGGATTAAAAGAGAATCCATCCGAAGCGGTGACTTATGTGCTATTGTCGGACTTGATGACTTTGATATTGGAGATACCATAGCTGATCTTCTTGAGCCGGAGGCTTTGAAGAGAATTGAAATTGACGAGCCAACAATGAGCATGGTCTTCCTGATCAATAACTCGCCATTTTTTGGAAAAGAAGGCAAGTTTGTTACTTCAAGGCACCTGAGAGACAGGTTGATAAAGGAAACAGAGAAAAACCTTGCGCTGAAAGTTGAAACTACTAACTCAGAAGATACTTTTAATGTTTATGGAAGAGGAATACTTCACCTGTCTATTTTAATTGAAACAATGAGAAGGGAAGGATATGAATTCCAGGTGGGAAAACCAAAGGTTATTTTAAAAAATGAGAATGGTGCAAAACTTGAGCCCTATGAGATTCTGAGCGTTGATGTCCCTGAAGAATTCTCAGGTCGCGTAATTGATTTGGTTACGATGCGAAAGGGTGAGATGAGAGTAGTCGAAGCAAAAGGAGATCTTACTCATCTGGAATTTGATATACCATCAAGATCGTTAATCGGACTCCGAAATAATATGCTGACAGCTACTTCCGGTGAAGCAGTAATGCATCATAGATTCAGGGGATATGATAAATATAAAGGGGATGATTTCCTGCAGAAACCGAACGGTTCTATCATTTCAATTGATCAGGGTACTGCCAGTGGTTACGCAATTGACAGGCTTCAGGACAGAGGAAGATTCTATATTGATCCGGGAGAGCCGGTGTACAAAGGTCAGGTCATTGGCGAATATACCAGAGTAGGCGACCTGGAAGTAAATATTACAAAAGGGAAGAAGCTCACCAATATGAGAGCATCAGGGTCGGACGATAATCTGAAGATCGTTCCCAGTCTTAACTTTTCACTTGAAGAATCAATGGAGCAAATTAAGGATGATGAGTATCTTGAAGTAACTCCCTTGAATCTGAGAATGAGGAAAATTCCATTTCAGAGAATTTTTTAAACAATCTTAAGGAGAAACTTGCATCCAATATGATTCTGTGATACAATAACACCAGGCTTTTAGGTGTTTGAATATTCGTCAATAAGCATTCAGAAAGTCATTGAATGGTTTCATTGCTTTTAGTACCGAGATAACATGCTCAAAATAATCAGATGAAAGCAATAGTTTGTCCGGAACCTGATTCATAGCGACATAGCTTTTAAATTTCAGAAGCTCGATGTTTGGATTATCAGAGGAATAACCTCTTGGGGGAGTTTTTAATTTTTCCCCGTCAATATGCCCGAAATATCTGATGAAGTCCTTCTGGTTTATGATTTTATTAAACAATACGGATTCCTGATCAATCTTTTCCCTGATAGCAGCCAGCCATGGTGAAGGTGGCATATAAGCTCCTCCGGCTATAAAGCTCTGACCCGGCTCGATATGAGCATAGTAACCGGAATACTTGTCACCGTTTTGCTTTCCGCCTCTGACGATAAAAGCACCAAAATTTGGTTTATAAGGTGATTTATCGTGTGTAAATCTGATGTCCCTGTTGATCCTGAAAATACAGCTCTTAGCTTCCAGACCTTTCATAATAGGCTCAAATTCAACAATTCTATTTATTAATTCCTGAATCAGGGTTTCAAAATTGTTCTTTGCTTCTTTATATGAGGACTGATTGTTCTGAAACCAGTCTCTGTTATTGTTTTTCTTCAGGTCTGAAAGAAAATTCAGAGTAGATTTTTTTATAGTTTCCATTTAGNNTTCTTTCTTATATCAAATGCCATCAGAGTATTGCCGTGCCGTTGATATAATACTCCATCATGGATTACAGGATGGGAGAAATGCTCAGCTGTTCCTTTGTTAATCCTGAAAGAACTAACCTTTTCGATTTTACCCTGATTAAAACTTAAAAGCATCAAATCTCCCTTCTGGGAATAATAATACAACATATTATCCGCGGAAATAATGGCGCCGCTTCCAATCTTTAGTGAATCTGTCAGATGACCGGTTGTTGCATTAATAGCCAGTAATTCAGGTTTGACAGTTCCGCCTCCATAGAGCCAATCTCCGATTTTTACAACTCCACCCATGAAACTATCAAAGGCCTTATTGCGCCATATTTCCGTGATCTTTGTTCCGTCCGGAGACAGGTTTAATTTTACGGCACAATTTCCATCACCGGCAACGTAATAAATTGAACCGTTCTCATAAAGAACTGTATTGCCATGAGTGTCTCCATTTCCTGGGGTTCTTTTATCAAGTGGAAAGTTATCCTGTTCATGAGACCATAATAATTTGCCGGTCTTAGTGTCAAAACCCATCAGATGATAAGCCGAAAAAGTGACAAGTATATTCCTGGCAGGAAGAACAATCAGTTTCGGCGGATTATACCCCGATCGTTCACCAAATCCTTTATTGGACCAGATCAGCTTTCCTGTGAAACGATCCATGGCAACTTCATTAAATTCTTTTCCACCTGCTGTCCAGAAGATCTTATTGCCGTCAACAAGGGCTGCTTCGGAATGTCCATGGAGTGGCAATGCTCCGTTAAAGTCTTTTTTTAAATCCTTGGACCAGACTATCTGACCATTTACTTTATTGACACANNTTGCCATTGTTTTACACCTTTGGTATTAAAACAAAATAAGATTGACATTGAATCAATCTCACCTGTTATAAAGAAATTATCATTTACAAAGACTGGTGAAACAAATCCATTTCCAATATTTTCAATTGTCCAGATTTCTTTGGGCCCTTCAGTAGGCCACGACTTCAGTAGATTGGTTTCCAGGTAAATACCATTTCTATCCTTGCCACGCCATTCAGATATTTGAGTTTTATCAACTGAAAACGACCACAAGAAGATCATCAAGCTGAGTATTGCAATATTCTTCATTCCATTACGATTTAATAAATTCATAAACCCAAAGATAATTTCATCTTTCAGATAAATTGCTATTTTGTTTTTTGAAAATAATTATTTAAATTTTTGACATAAAAAATGATCATAATCTAATCAAAACAAATTTCTATGGAAAAATTTGACAAGTTCTGCCAGAGTTGCGGAATGCCAATGGAAAAGGATCCTGAAAACGGAGGAACTAATGCTGATGGAACAAAGAATCTTAAGTTTTGCAGTTATTGTTATCAGATGGGTGCTTTTAAAGATAGTTTCACCAAATCAAAGGAAATGGTTGACCTTGTAAAAGGTAAACTTAAGGAAATGGGTTATGGGCCGATAAAAAGATGGTTTTATACATCCCATATTTCCCAACTTGAAAGGTGGAAGAGATAAGATAATATACAATACGGATTTGGCCTGCCGGGTGAGATCAGCAAAAGACAGTGAATGAAAGTGTATCTTTACTTTTTAATCAATATTGTATGAATAAATCTATTCTTTTGATAGTTCTGAGTATTATATTGTTAGTCAGTTTATTATGTAATCGATGTATGGAAGCTGAAAAGCCAAAGACAGATAAAATAAGACCTCTGAAGGATACAGTTGGTTTTGCACAGTATTCATGGCAAATGGATAGCCTGATGGCCAGACTGGATCGCAAAGGCTGGAAGAAAACTGAAGGATTGGCATGGAAGATGGCAATTTGTCCGCATGATGATTATACATACGTAGGAACACTTTATCCTGAAATACTTCATAATATTAAAGCACCAAACCTCATTCTTATTGGTGTGGCACACAAGGCAGCACAATTAGGAATTGAAGATTCTCTGGTTTTTGACACTTATTCTCAATGGAAAGGACCATGGAAAAAAATATCTGTATCACCGCTCAGGCAGGAACTGTATGATCTTCTGGCACACAAATATGCAATAATCAGCGATACGATGCAAAAGGTCGAACATTCTGTTGAGGCCATGATTCCTTTTCTTCAGTACTTTAACAGGAATATATCCATTGTTTCAATTCTTGTTCCTGCAATGAAACCTGAAAGGATGGACGAATGTGGCAGAGCTCTGGCCGGTGCAATAAAGTCCGTCGCTGATAAACGAGGATGGAAATGGGGTTCAGACTATGCTATTGTTGTTACCACCGATGCTGTTCATTATGGGAATGAAGACTGGGGAGGCGTAGATCGGGCGTATTTTGGATGTGACAAAAAAGGAAACGCCAAAGCGCTTGATCATGAAGCTGAAATAATAAAGAATTGCCTTCAGGATGAAGTGACCCCGGAAAAAATTCGTCAATTCAGCGCATATACCTTAAATTCAAATAATTACAAGGAATATATCTGGACATGGTGCGGAAGATACAGTGTGCCATTGGCTCTTTATACTACTTATTACCTTAATAATTCTAAACCTATCCATGGTGAGCTGGTTGGTTATTCCACAAGCATCACGAGCACACATATTCCTGTTGATGACCTTAGAATGGGACGGACTGCTATAGCCACAAATTGCCACTGGGTTGGATATGCAGCTCTCGGATACAGGTAACCTGAAAATTTAAATTGCGCTGATCATTATGGTCACTCAGATGCCGTCTGATTATTTTCGTATTTTAGCATCCTTTCAGGTAAAAGATAAAAGGAAATGAAATGATAAGTGAAAACGAAGGATTAAAAAGAGAGATAGGTGTCTGGGGATTAGCTTCAAATTCGATAAATATAATAATCGGTGCAGGTATTTTCATTCTTCCGGCTATTGTTGCTGAGCGTCTTGGATATAGCGGAATATGGCCTTATCTTATCTGCGGGATACTCATGATTCTCATAATGCTTTGTTTTGCGGAGATCGGAACAAAGATCACGCTGACAGGCGGAGCTTATTCTTACATTGAAGTTGCATTTGGGAAGTATGCAGGATTTCTCACAACCAATATTTTCATTTTTGGTGCATCTGTAATGGCAAATGCAGCTGTGGCGAATGGTCTGGCAGATACACTCAGTTATTTTTTCCCGGCCTTTAAGATTCAATGGATAAGGATATTATTCTTCGCATTAACGTTCGGTGTGCTGGCATTTTATAACATCAGGGGAATAAGAAATGCTATCATAATAGTAAAATTCAATACTATAATTAAACTGATTCCCTTATTGATGATTGCCATGTTTGGATGGTTTTTTATTTCACCTTCNNTACTTTTCGCATTTGTTGGAGCAGAGACTGCAATGAATGTCAGTGGTGAAATTAAGGATCCTGAAAAGACTATTCCCAGGGGAATAATGCTAAGTGTTTTTCTTGTTGTAATACTTTATATAACGATCCAGCTTACTGTCTTTGGAATACTTGGCGACTCCATCGTCAAATTCAAGAATGCGCCATTGGCAGAGGCTGCGAACATTATGTTCGGATCAGTGGGGATATTGATAGTGGTAATTGGGGCATCGTTTTCGATGTTCGGGAATATTAGCGGAATGGTGCTGAATATGCCAAGAGTTTTATACGCTGCTGCGAGAGACGGAGTCATAATTCCAAAGGAACTGGCAAGAATACATCCGGTTTTCCAGACCCCTCACATTTCAATAATATGCTATGCTGCTATGGGGTTCATTTTCGCATCTGTTGGTGAATTCAAACAACTTGCAATGCTTTCAAGCGCCTCATATTTAATTATTTACTTTGGTGTTGTCCTTGCCGTCATCAAATTTAGAATTACAAAATCCGTTGATAAAAATGGATCGTATAGGATACCTGGAGGGTTCGTCGTACCGGTTGTTTCAGCTTTTGCAATTATATGGGTTTTATCAAATCTTCCTTTAAATGAAATAAAGGGGATGGTAATTTTCATTGCATTCTTGACAGCTGTATTTTTTTTATTCAGAGCATTTTCGAAGAAATTATAATATTTTACGATATTAAATCTCAGAATCTTTTCAATTGACCTGGATTTTTACCAGGTTAAAATTTGATAGGATATAGAATTATGATTTTGTTTTAAATAAAATCATCA
>PMEC01000159.1 GCA_003155705.1 Bacteroidales bacterium | reverse complement strand
TAAGAAAATGTGTGAATAATGTAACACTTTCGGAAAGTTATGTAATACTTTTTCGGTAACATTAGCTTAATTTCGTCCTCTTAAAATCATTAAAAAGATGAAGAAAAAGGTTGACTTTAGGAATCTGAACGATAATGAGGATAAAAATAATCTTCGGGCATATCAGGGTTATCCTGTTTCCGAAGATATCTACAAAAAATACAAAGAAGAGAAGGAAATAGACCCTGAGGACACCTCTGAAATTAAGTTTCCGTTTGACATTGATGAAAACGGAATCAGTAACGAATTAGATTTCGATGATGATATTTCCGGTAGCGACCTGGATGTCCCCGGATCAGAATTGGACGACGATCAGGAACTGATTGGAAATGAAGATGAAGAAAATAATTATTATAGTCTGGGAGGAGATGATCATAACGATCTGGATGAGGATAAAGACGATCTTTAGAATTAAAAGAAATTTGAATGAAAGTCAGTAAGTTGCTATTTTTACATGTCGGTTATTTTAACTCAAAGGAAAAACTCCTCGCCCAAATCTATGATCTTAATATTAAATTCAAATAAGTAGAATATATGAAAGAATACAAATTATTAACTCCAAAAGTGGGTGGATACATAGAGACCCGGAATCGTGTTGTTATGGCTCCTATGACAAGGTGCAGGGCAATCGGTAATGTACCAAATGATCTTATGGAAGAATACTATAAACAACGTTCAGGAGCCGGATTGATCATAACTGAAGGCACAGCCCCTTCGCCAAACGGACTTGGTTATGCCCGTATNNAAAATATTTGTCCAGTTAATGCATACCGGAAGGATAAGCCATCCCCTCAACATGCCTGAAGGGGCGAGAGTTCTGGCACCTTCAGCTGTAAAAGCTGCAGGACAGATGTGGACAGATGCAAAACAGCTGCAGGATTTTCCTGTTCCACAAGAGATGACTAGCGATGATTTGTTGCATACAAAAGCAGAATTCGTAGATGCATCTAAAAATGCTATGGAAGCAGAATTTGATGGTGTTGAATTGCATGGGGCTAACGGTTATCTGCTCGAGCAGTTCCTTTCCCCGGTAAGCAATATCCGAAAAGATGTCTATGGTGGAAGTGTTGAAAACAGATGCCGGTTCGTACTGGAAGTAATAACTGCCGTGGCAGAGTCCATTGGAAAAGGTAAAACCGGAATTCGCTTATCACCTTATGGCGTGGCCAGTGATATGCCGCATTATCCTGAAATCGATGCAACCTATAAATACCTGTCGGAACGAATCAACAACCTGGGTATAGCATATATCCATCTTGTTGATCATTCTGCTATGGGAGCCCCGGTAGTTCCGATAGAGATTAAGAAACTCATACGGAATAATTTCAGAAATACTATCATCCTCTCTGGCGGTTATGATAAGGATAAGGCAGAGGATGCTATTCAAAGGGGACTCTGTGACCTTGTGGCATTTGGACGTCCCTTCATTAACAACCCTGATCTTGTTGAAAGGTTTAGAAACAATTGGCCATTATCGCAGGATCTCAAAATGGATCTGTTTTACACCGCTGACGAAAAAGGATATACCGATTACCCTTTCTATTTAGTTTGATCAATGCAATCTGATTAACAAATGACTTTCATAGATTACTATAAAACATTAGGGATAAATAAAACAGCAACTCCAAAGGAGATTAAAACAGCCTACAGGAAATTAGCGAGAAAGTTTCACCCCGATCTGAATCCCAATGATAAGGATGCGAAAAGGAATTTTCAGCANNAGGTGATTTTTCTGATTTTTTCGAATCTATGTTCGGCGGATCTTCTGGTGCCGGAAGAAGCAGACAGGTTAAATTCAGAGGAGAGGATTACAATGCTGAATTGCATCTCGACCTGACTGATGCATTTAAAACCCATAAACAAACTTTGACAGTCAATGGGAAAAACATAAGAATTTCTATCCCCGCGGGAATTGAAAACGGACAGACAATAAAAATTACCGGACATGGCGGACAGGGAATAAATGGNNGATTTATATATTACATTTTCAATAGCCAATCATCCCGGAATTAAGCGTTTAGGAAATAATCTATATACCACGGCAGATTTGGATTTATACACAGCTGTCCTTGGAGGTGAAATCACGATCGACACTTTAAACGGGAAAGTAAAACTGAAAGTCAAGCCTGAAACACAAAATGGAGCCAAAATAAAATTAAAAGGCAAGGGTTTTCCTGTTTATAAAAATGAAGGACAATTTGGAGATTTGTTTTTAACCTATTCCATTAAGATTCCAACAAATCTGACTGAAAAACAAAGAAAGCTATTTACTGAACTATCTAAATCATAAACAATGCAAACAGAATATTTAATAGCCATTGATGAGTTCTGTGCAAACCACAATATTGAGGTGTCATTTATCAGCTCACTCCAACAAAACGGATTGATAAAAATTTCCACCATTAAAGACACAGGATTTATAGATGCTGATCAGCTTCACCAAATAGAGAAATATATTCGCTTTTATTACGAGTTGGATATTAACATGGAAGGTATTGAGACCATCACTCATCTATTGCATAGGGTAATCTCTTTGCAGGATGAAATAACAGAGCTTAGAAACAGGCTGCGCCTATATGAATCAAATGAATAATATGGAAATTTATGGACCAAAGCCTTCAATCTTTCTGGAGCATCTCCACGACCGAATTACTCAACAAGCTTCAGACGTTAGTAAGCGGTCTTACAACCGATGAGGCTAAAAAAAGACTCATAAGTTATGGNNGCACAGTTTAAGAGCCCGATAATTCTGATTCTCCTGATAGCAACATGCCTGTCATTGTTTCTGCATAACATAGTTGATGCTTCAATCATTTTTACCATCGTACTCATCAGCGGGCTGCTTGGATTCTGGCAGGAACACAGTGCATCCAATGCTGTTGAGAAACTTCTTGCTTTGGTCCAGATTAACGCTTCTGTTATTCGCGATGGTAACCAACAGGAAATTCATATTGAAGAAATTGTTCCCGGCGATATAGTTATCCTGAATGCCGGTGACATTGTTCCAGGAGATTGTGTGCTTCTTGAATCGAAAGATGTTTTTGCTGATGAAGCTATGCTGACCGGTGAGACTTACCCGGTTGAAAAATCCGTTTCAGTTTTATCACCAGATACCGCTCTGGCAAAGCGGACAAATACTTTATGGATGGGTACTCATATTGTAAGCGGAAATGCAAAAGCAATAATCATACTGACCGGTAAAAACACTGAGTTTGGAAAGGTGTCGGAGAGGCTTAAACTCAAAGCTCCGGAAACTGAATTTGAACATGGCATACGCAGATTCGGGTATTTNNCTTGGAGAAGTAACGCTCGTATTGGTGGTCATGATATTTGCAATCAATGTGTATTTACACAGACCTGTTCTGGAAGCTTTTCTTTTTTCACTGGCTCTCGCGGTCGGGCTGACTCCTCAGCTGTTACCTGCAATCATCAGTATCAACCTTGCGCATGGCGCCAAAAAGATGGCTGTAAAGAAAGTTATCGTAAAACGGCTTGCTTCTATAGAAAACTTTGGCAGCATGAATATAATATGTTCTGATAAGACCGGCACACTGACAGAAGGAACTGTGCAGGTTGAATCTGCTGTCAATGTCAATTGTAATGCAAACGATAAAGTTTTTCTCTTTGCTTATCTGAATGCATTTTATGAAACTGGTTTTACAAATCCCATTGATAAAGCTATCATCGACTATAGGAAGACTGACCTGTCAGGATATTCAAAAATGGATGAAATACCATATGATTTTCTTCGGAAGCGTTTGAGCATTGCCGTATCGCATGGCGGTACATATTTTATGGTAACAAAAGGTGCACTGTCTAATATACTTGATGTTTGCTCCTCCGTGGAAATAAGTGAGGGAAATATTATTGATATTGCATCAATGAACGATAAGATACAGAAGCACTTTGAGGAGTTTAGCAATCAGGGTTTTCGCACATTAGGCATTGCATATAAAAATATCCCTTCCGGATCGCTCATAAACAAAAGTGATGAAAAGGATATGATATTTTTAGGGTTTCTCACACTTTTTGATCCGCCAAAACCGAATATCATTGATACTATTGCAAGCCTTAAAAAAATTGGAGTTTCACTCAAGGTTATCACCGGTGATAATCATCTTGTTGCAGCAAGTCTTAGTAAAAAGATGGGATTATCTGATAACAAAATCATTACGGGATCTGAGCTTCGTCAGATGAGTGATGGCGCATTACTGAGAAGTGTTGGTTCGATAGATGTATTTGCCGAAATTGAGCCTAACCAGAAAGAACGGATCATCATCGCTATGCGTAAGGCAGGAAACGTTGTTGGATACATGGGAGATGGTATCAATGATGCCTCAGCTCTTCATGCTGCTGACGTCGGGATTTCAGTGGATACTGCTGCCGATGTTGCAAAGGATGCCGCCGATATCGTATTACTTGAAAAGGATCTGGGCGTCCTGATCGAAGGAGTGAGAGAAGGTCGAACCACCTTTGCCAATACACTGAAGTACGTATTTATGGCAACAAGCGCAAATTTTGGGAATATGTTCANNGCAATACGTAAGTTTATGATCACATTCGGTCTTGTCAGTTCAGTGTTTGACTACATTACCTTTGGCCTTCTATTAATAGTCCTTCACGCGAATGAGGGTCAGTTCAGGACCGGATGGTTCCTGGAATCAGTTATTTCAGCATCAATTATTGTACTTGTTATTCGAAGCAGAAAGCCATTTTTCAGGAGCAGACCCGGGAAATATCTGTTAACCGCAACATTATTGATTGCAGTAATAACTTTAATTCTTCCCTTCACACCTCTTGGAAAGGTTTTTGGATTCAGTCCACTCAGTTTTTCTACATATTTATACTTATTATTAATTGTGGTAGTTTACATTTTCGCAGCAGAAATCACAAAGATAATTTTCTACAAACGCGTTAAATTTTAACATGTTCAGATTCGATAAACTCCATAAACCTATTCTCCTATGAACAATAAGAATATTGGATCAATACCGGGTTTCCCCCTGGTAAATATTGCTGCATTAATTATCATTTTTGCGGGAATAATTTATGCGAAATCGATTATAGCTCCCTGTTTACTTGCACTTTTCATAAGTATCATTTGTGTACAACCCATTTCCTGGATAGAAAAAAAGGGAATCCCCAGATGGCTTGCCCTAATATTAGTAATCCTGGGATTGATTGTACTTTTTTCAGGATTTACTTTCCTGATTGGTGGAACATTATCCTCCTTTTCAGGTAATTTGTCAAAATATGAATCTACTCTTTCAACCATCAGCAACACATTTATTCAGTTTTTAAATGATAAAGGTTTAAATATCCCAAAAGATCAGATAACCAATCTTTTCCAACCGGCTAAGATCCTGGAATTTACTGCAAGCGCGTTGAATGGACTGTTCAATATGGTTGGGAATACCTTCTTAATCTTCCTTATCATTTTATTTATTCTTATGGAATTCGGAAGTTTTTCTGTCAAAGCTCAGGCTATTATGAGTGAATCGGATAAATCCAATTCTTATTTTCCTTTAATTTTAAGAAATATCCGTCACTACCTTGGGATAAAAACTTTATTTTGCCTGTTAGTGGGGATTCTTATCTATTTAGCATTATTGATTATTGGGGTTGACTATCCCCTTCTGTGGGCATTAATTGCATTTCTTACGTATTATATTCCGAATATCGGATCAATCATAGCTACAGTTCCTACCATCCTATTTGCACTGATACAGCTTGGATTAGGTGGTGCACTGTGGACTCTCGGCATATCTATGGTTATCCACAACATTATAGGGAACTTTATTGAACCCAGAGTGATGGGAAAAGGTTTAGGTCTGTCAACGCTTGTTGTGTTCCTGTCACTCCTCTTCTGGGGGTTCATACTTGGAATGGTGGGTATGTTTCTTTCAGTTCCAATAACAATGACCATTAAAATCATTCTTGAACAGAATGAGAAAACAAAATGGGTGGCAATACTTTTAGGAACTCCGGCTGAAGCAAAAATCTTTCTTCAGAATAAAGGAATTGGTGAAAAGGATGAACATAAAAAAAACCTTTTAAAGCAGACTTAAGCCAGGACAAATGATGAAGTAGCTTTTTTCCTTCATAAAGGCACGAAGGTATCTAAAATCTTAAATCTTAAGCTAAGGATCATCTGTGACATTTATTAATTCAGACCTTATGTTCAATATGGCTCATTTCATGATTTGTGCCAATCCAATTTATGGAACTCTGTGAAAATGTGTGAATCATGTAACTTTTATTAAAAATCATGTAAGTCTTTTTCTGGTACTTACAATATCTTTCAGACATATTATTCACAAAAACTAATCAAATGAAAAAAGCTGGAATCTTCATTATTATAGTTGGTCTGCTATTGACCATTTTTACGGCTGTTTCTTTTTTCACCAGGGAAAAAGTTGCTGATATCGGAACAGTCAAAATCATGAGAAACAAACCGCACTATCTTGCGTGGTCTCCCTTGGTTGGAATTGCCGTAATGGGTATTGGCGGAGTCGTTTTATTCCTTTCTCCCAGGAAATAATATGTTATCAGAATTTTGTGAAACAAATTCATCTTTTGTAATTAGGTCAGGAACAAATCTATCATCCAGAATAAAATGTGTGAATTATGTAAATCTGATAAGGAATTGTGTAACAACGCTTCCGGAATATCAATCTACCTTTACCAGTACAGAACTAATAATAGCAAAAAATGTCAAAAATACTTTTGATTGGTGGTTTTGTTTTGATCATAGCCTGGGCTATAGGATTTTTCGGATTCCATAAAAGTGGAATTATACATATTCTTCCGGTAATTGCAGCCATAGGCTTCATAATCAGACTTCTCTATAACAAATCATTAGTAAAACAAAATTATTAAACCAGCAGATACATATAGAGCCTTTCTTTTGAAAAGATTAGTGCAATTGAATATCAACACCTGAATTGAAAAAATATAACTCTTAAATTAAATAAAATGTTTGACAGAACAGTTGTGCAGGAAGCACTGAAACATTCCCTGGAATTGGATGATAAACCAGAAGTGTCCCCTGATAACCAAACAGATGATCAGGATAGTGTAGTATCTCTGATGATTCATGACATTTTTGGAGGTGAAATTCTGAAGACACATAAGAAAAAAGGATGGCATTTTTATAACCGTATTAATGGTGAACGAATCGATTTTACCAGATCCGAAATGGGCAAATCTTCTGAGGATAATCGTTTCGAAGATATTCCTTCTACACCCGATGAAACTTATAATTACTTTCAGGAAGAGGATTATTCAACTTATTTTATGAGGTTTGTAAGGGCATTCGAAGAAGCTGTAGGCCTGGACAAATATCAACCTGATTGCTCCGCCTGAAAGTTTTATCATACCATATTTAGTCAGTCACATATCGCTTTTCAATAGTGAGGTGACTGAAATTAAAAAAAAATTACCAATCATAGCATTGTTATTGATTGCAGCTTCTTATCCCAGTCTCCTCGCATCTCAATCTCCCTACCTCCCATTCATCNNTTACCGGTAAATTTTATGATTTTACCGATTATTTGAATTAATAATTGGCTTTATTGAATTTCTTTGTAAAATATTTCGGATTGATATGAATAAACCGGTCTCCAGGTCTTCTGAAGAAGAAGATAAGGGTAATGTTTTCAGTCTGCTGAAACCTTACTCTGCTTTAGTAATCCTGCTTATTATTATGGCATTGCTGGGTAGCGGCGTTAACATCTTGATTCCTAAAATCATTGCTCATGGCATTGATGATTTTTCATCCAGCCGTTTCAAGGCCGTATCTGTAGTCATTCAGTTTTTGTCAGCTGCTGCGGCCATATTTATTTTTACTTTCACTCAGAATATTCTTCAGACTTATGCTTCAGAAAGGGTAGCCANNCTCACCTCAGATATCGACTCTGTAAAAATGTTTGTTTCTCAGGCATTTGTAACAATTGTCTCCTCTGTTTTTGTTATTATTGGCACCTCTGTGCTGCTTATTCTAATAAACTGGAAACTTGCACTGGCTGTTATTTCAATAGTTCCGGTTATTGGCGGGACTTTCTTTATTGTACTCAGGAAAGTGAGGGTGTTGTTCAAACGAAGCAGGGAAAACATTGATGCGCTGAACAAAATTATAAACGAAAGTATAATGGGTTCAGCATTAATAAGGGTGTTGAACTCCCAACAACCGGAAAGCATAAAATTTCTGGAAACCAATAAAATATCACTTAACCTGGGAATGTCCATTCTGCGTCTGTTTGCAACGCTTATCCCTGTTATTATGTTTGTTGCCAATCTTGCTGTAGTTACAATCCTTGCCCTGGGCGGCCATTTTGTTGTTGTCGGCAGCATGTCTCTCGGAAATTTTGCAGCCTTCAATAGTTACATAGCATTGCTGATATTCCCGATACTTATGATTGGTTTTATGAGTAATATTATAGCATCGGCCACTGCTTCATATCAAAGGATACAGGTTGTTTTAGAAGCACCAGAACCACCTGAAACCGGAACTATTACCAGCAATATAAAGGGTGACATCCGTGTGAACAATGTCTCATTGTTATATGGAGAAAAACCTGTATTGAAAAATATTTCATTTTCAGTAAAAGCCGGAAGCAAAACTGCGATTATCGGGCCCACTGCGGCAGGCAAAAGCCAATTGCTGAACCTGTTCACAAATCTTATTTTACCCTCTTCAGGGTCAATAGAATTCGACGGGATCAGTATGGAGAGGTACACCAAAGATTTATTTCATAGTCAGATAGGTTTTGTTTTTCAGGACAGTGTGATTTTTAATATGAGCCTTCGTGAAAATATTGCTTTCAACGACAGGGTAACCAATGAGGCACTTGAAAAAGCTATTGCTACGGCAGAATTAACTGATTTTATTGAATCATTGCCTCAGAAGCTCGATACTATTGTTTCGGAAAGGGGAACCAGTCTTTCAGGCGGGCAGAAGCAACGGATTATGCTGGCAAGAGCGCTTGCGATAAATCCAGGGATTCTTTTGCTGGACGATTTCACATCACGCGTTGACAGGAAAACGGAAAATACGATCCTGTGCAACCTTGAAAATAATTATCCCGGACTGACACTCATATCTGTTACTCAGAAAATTGCACCTGTAAAACATTTTGAACAAATCATCCTTTTAATGGAAGGTGAAATAATTGCTACTGGCACGCATAAGGAATTATTGCAAAGTTCACCTGAATATGCTCAGATCTATAGTTCACAACGAAGTACCCACCACTATGAACTATAATCTAAATCAGCCATCAGATAAAAAGCCGCTAAAAACATCAAATCTGGCGGCTCTCAGGAAATTGATCTCTATTATCGGGGAAGAACGCAGTAACCTGGCAATAGCATTTGCAGCCATCTTTTTAAATGCCGGATTAAATTTACTTGGTCCCTGGCTTATTGGCCACACAATCGATAATTATATTCAAACAAAGCAATATCATGGCGTGCTTGTTTTCTCAGGCATTCTGCTGTCATTGTACGTATTGGCTTTTTTTGTAAATTACGTTCAGATGCGCATGATGGGTGGAATAGGACAGAGAATGCTTTTCAGCCTTCGTAACGCTGTGTTTAATAAACTCCAGGAATTGCCGGTCGACTTTTTCAATCAAAACAAAACAGGTGACCTCATATCGCGCATCAATAATGATACAGATAAGGTAAACCAGTTTTTCTCACAGTCTTTAATGCAGTTCATTGGCAGTATATTCACCATGACAGGTGCCGGGATCATTGTGCTATGCATCAATCTGCCCTTAGGTCTTGCAGCCCTGTCTCCTGCAATTTTAGTCTGGATCTTTACAAAGTCTGTTTCACCCTGGGTAAAGCGCAGGAATGCAGCAAGCATGAAAAGTACCGGCGGTTTGAGTGCCGAAATCCAGGAAAGTCTTGCAAACTTTAAAGTGATCGTTGCCTTCAATCGCAGAGACTATTTCCGGAAACGTTTTGAAGAAGCCAACAGGGAAAATTATTCCAGGTCAATACAGGCAGGCATCGCNNTGCTCATAAGTTTTATTGCTTATGTTACCAACTTCTATAACCCCGTCCGCCAGCTGGCAGCTTTGTGGGCTAACTTTCAGGTAGCTATGGCAGGATGGGACCGCATTTCCCTGTTGTTATCCCTTGAAACCAATTTACATTTAATTGAAGATGATAAAAGCGAAACATGCTCATCTGTAATGTGTTTTCGTAATGTATCCTTCAAATATCCTAATGGCAAAGAGGTATTGCATAAGGTTAACTTCAGTCTGGAACGAGGGAAAACCTATGCGTTTGTTGGTCCGACCGGTGGAGGTAAAACAACTACAGCCTCACTCATTGCAAGGCTATACGATCCAACCAAAGGAACTGTCCTGTTCGATGGCAGAGACATTCGTTCTTTTAAAACTGAGGAGCGTTGCCGGAAGATAGGTTTTATACTTCAGGAACCTTTTTTGTTTTCGGGAACAATCCGCGACAATATCTTATACGGTAATACCGGTTACAGAAACTTCTCCAACGGAGAATTGTCGGAAGCTATTAAAGAGGCAGGACTCAACAGCTTGCTTGAACGTTTCGATCAGGGACTCGACACAAAAGTCCAAACTACGGGAGATGGCATCAGTTTAGGACAAAAACAGTTGATCGCCTTCATGCGGGCTGTCCTTCGTAAACCAGATCTGCTTATACTGGATGAAGCCACAGCAAACATTGATACAGTTACTGAACAGTTGCTCGACAGCATACTGAAGAAACTCCCTGAATCGACCACCAGGGTAATAATAGCCCACCGTTTAAACACAATAGAAAATGCTGATGAGATTTTCTTTGTAAACACCGGGAAGGTTATCGCTGCTGGCTCCTTCAATGATGCTATCGACCTTCTTCTTCACGGGAAAAATGAAAGTTGAGGCGTGAGCCACCTTTGCTAAAGCTTCGGTGGCCAAAGGGTGTGAGGAGTGAGGAGTGGGGCGTGAGGTGTGAGATGTGAGGAGATTAAACAATTCGTAAAACATAATCTTCGGATAGTTGTTAATATAATAAGAAATTGAAAAACCATCAATTATGAATCCAAATACAATCAGAGAATTTGCTGCTTCTTTTCAAAAAAGCAGAATATTATTAAGCGGTTTTGAGCTTGATATATTTACTAATGTTGATGAAAAAGGCACGACGGTCCAACAAATTACAAAGAATCTGCATTTAGATGAACATGCCTGCGAACGTCTGCTGAATGCCCTGGTGTCTTTAGGCTTTCTTTCGAAGCGAAACCATTTATTCTTTAATACCCCTGATAGTTTTGCTTTTCTATCGAAAAAGAGTCGGGATTATCTTGGAGGTCTGATGCATACGAACCATCTCTGGAATACATGGAGTAAGCTTACACAAGTTGTAAAAACCGGGGAATCGGCTCACCCTGAAGAAGTTAATGTAAGAGGTAACGAATGGCTTTTCCCTTTTATAAGCGCGATGCATGACAGAGCAAAAAAACAGGCACCGCAACAGTTAGCAAATATTGATTTGTCCGGAATAAAATCTACTTTAGATATCGGTGGCGGTTCCGGTGCATATTCAATGGAGTTTGTTTCCAGAAAGCCTGAAATTGATGCAACTATATTTGACCTCCCTAATGTTATACCAATAACTAAAAAATTTCTCGATACAGAAGGTTTTTCAGATAAGGTCAAAACATATGCTGGAGATTACACAACCGATGATTTGCCGGAAGGATTCGATTTGGTATTCTTGTCAGCTATTATTCATAGTAATTCATTGGAAACAAATCAGGATTTAATAAAAAAAAGTTTCCTCTCTTTAAATAAAAATGGAAGGATTATTATTCAGGATTGGATAATGAATAATGACAGGACCCAACCGGTATCAGGAGCTATATTTGCAATAAATATGCTCGTGGGAACTGAAGCCGGAGATTGCTTTACTGAACAGGAAGTCTCAGAGATGTTAAAAGCCGCCGGATTTAAAAATATTCTAAGATTAGAATTTGAAACAGGTCTGAGTCAGATGACTGCTCAAAAGATATAAAAGTGCTGACGGGACAGCCTAAATCTGAATTAAATCCAGAGGAACATTTTTGAGTCTTGAAATATCATTTATTTTTTTCTTTATGTCAAAACCTGCAAGGCATTTAACTTTACATGTGTTGCAGTTTTCGCATTGTTTTGAAAATTGCACATCTGCAAGAGTATACCAGGCTTGCCTGATATTTTTGTATCCGTAGGCATACATATAACTCCTCATTATAGTTGGAATATCAAGATTACCAGGACACTGGGGAAGACATTGTTTACACTGGTGACAGTAGAGTCCTGTTTCAGACAATTGTCCGGTAAGGTTAAGGTCTTTTAGTTCCTGATCTGTCATTTTAAGATTCATTATCATCGTCAGGTTTTTCTGCAACTGTTCGAGCGTTGACATCCCGGATACAATAGAAGCTACATTTTTATTCTGAAGGATCCATTTAAATGCAGCGTTTGTGTTCAGGGGCGGTCCGGATTTATCGCGGAAAGCTCCGGCTGTGGATTTCATCGCTACAATACCCATTCCAGCTTTTGCAGCGTATGCAATTGAAGCATCCATGGATTCTCTGCTGGTAGTTTTGTAGTTATATGCGGGCATTGCAATATCATATATCCCGGAATCCGCAGCTGCTTTCAGAGCTTCTTCAGTATCGCTGTGCGAAGCAATTCCCAGGAAACGGGTCTTGCCCTGCTTTTTCAATTGCGTCAAAGCCTTCATTACTCCTTCGTTCATTACAGTTTCTCTTTTCCCGGCAAAAGGGAACAGAAATATATCTACATAATCGAGTCCGAATCGTTTCAGACTTCCCTCTGCTTTTTTAATATATGCCTCAGCATCAAAGCTATTTGTAAATTTACCTGATCGCATATCCAACCCGTCAGGAGGCACGGCAGTGCCAATAATAAAACTATCACGTGGCAGGCCTTTTAAGCCCTCTCCCACCAGTTTCTCATTTTTCCCTTCACCATAATATGTGGCCGAAAAAAACAACTTAATGCCGGCTTCGTAAGCAGCTCTTACAAAACCGGAATCTGTCGCATCCGATGTTCCCATACTTAAAAGTGGGGTTTTTATACCGGTTTTTCCAAGCAATCTCACCGGCAATTCAGGAGAAGGTTTATTTAAAGCCTTAACTGCAATATTCTCTTTCATGATCCCCGGGACCATGGCAAAACCTGAGATCCCAAGAATGCTCTTTTTTAAAAATCCGCGTCGGTTGTCTGTTTTCATAGCTAAATAAATATTTGGTTCTGACGATTTTACTTATCAAAGCGGTTCAGTTGCTATTCATTCTTATAACTTAATTTTCTATTGATTCTGATTTCGCGGTTCAGTATTTACCTTTTAAATCTATTTCCCCTGTAAATTTTCTTTCTGCTGTCTGACTTAATCTCTCCCTCCTTCCATTCCGGTACCGGGCCTATGCCGGAGGGTAGTTGAGGCTTTGGAATACTGGCTTTTATCAAATGTTCTATCTTTCTCAGTCTGTACATCTCCTTATGAGTTACCAGAGTGATAGCTTCCCCTTTCGCGTTGACCCGGGCAGTTCTTCCGACCCGATGAACATAATCTTCAGCATCATGGGGTACGTCATAATTGATCACCAGGTTAATTTCTTTAACATCTATTCCCCGGCTCATCACATCTGTTGCCACTAAAATACGTATTGTTCTGGACCTGAAATCCCTTAAAACTTCTTCCCGTCTGGCCTGATCCAGGTCTGAGGAAATTCCTGTTGCAGGAAACCCATTTCGGTTTAGCATTCTGACAATATCTGAGATTTTACTCTTTGTAGAGGTGAAAATAAGTATGCTGTCATAATGTTTGCGCTCAGCCAGGAGGTGTTTAATTACTTTTATTTTCTGTTCATCAAAGACTAAATATGCTTTTTGATCGACACCATCCGCAGGGGTAGACATGGCCAATGATATTTCGACCGGATCGTGTAAAACCTTTTTCGCCAATTGACGGATACTGTGCGGCATTGTAGCACTGAACATTAAGGTCTGATGTTTCTTTGGCAGATAGGAAATTATCGTTTGTATGTCATCAATAAATCCCATATCCAACATTTTGTCAGCTTCATCCAGAATCAAGTGTTTAAGATTTTCAAAATTGACATTCCCCATTTTCAGATGGGATAATAATTTACCCGGAGTGGCAATTATAACATCGGTCCCATTTATCAGAGCGTCCTTTTGTGATTCATAGTCATTTCCATCACCACCTCCATACACTGCTACCGATTCAGTTGGAATAAAATAGGAAAATCCCTGGATCTGTTGTTCGATCTGAATAGCTAATTCTCTGGTTGGTACTATTATCAAAGTATCAATATGAGTTCCTTTTTTGCCAATTAACTTATCTAAAATAGGTAAAACAAATGCTCCGGTTTTACCTGTACCGGTTTGTGCGCAGGCAATTAAATCCTTGTTCCCGAGAATAACCGGGATAACTTTTTCCTGGATCAGGGTAGCCTCTTCAAAGCCCATATAGGAAATGGCTTCCAGTAATTGCTCCCCAAGTTTGAATTCTGTAAATTTCATCTGACTTTGACCTGATCTGATTTTAAAGTATCTGTTCCTGATTTCTAAATTTGTTGTATCACTTAGCAAACCACCGGTAAAATTACCAATATTTTGCGGGTGTTTTCAAAAAAGTCCCAATCTAATTCATTTCCGGATAA
>PMEC01000215.1:2592-5301 GCA_003155705.1 Bacteroidales bacterium | reverse complement strand
GGACTAAGTAAGTTGAAATTTATCTGATCAATCTTAACCGGATCTTTTCTTACATCTCTGATAGGCCATTTTTGTGCATCTCGTATTGTTCCGACACTCCGGAGGTTAATTCCAGGGACAAGAATACTCTCATCGTTGCTTTCAATAAGATAAGAAAAGGGAAGAGAGGAAGTGTCTATATTTTTATAATGCCTTCCCATTACAAGAGTGAAAGGGCCTATCCTGGCAGGCCATAGAAGGTATGAATCACTTGTTGTCTTGGAACCTCGTTCTACTATTCCCTGGTGGATTGGTCCAAGTTTATACATATGGTTGCTCTGATTTGAACCGCTCCCTGCATTCATGAAAGAAAATATTCCTGCGATAAGCAATGTCGATTTATGATGAGTAACAGTATAAGGTCCGGCAAAGATGGAACAAGCTTCCCCGTGATATCCACCGCAATTTGCAAAGAACAGGGAGTTTTCGGCAGAATAATGTTTGCTGAGAATACATCCCTGTCCGATGAAACATTTATCAATAAGTGTGGAATCGTTGACGGTAGATCCGGAGCAGATAATAAAATGTTCCATAATAACACCCGGACCGATAAATACCGGGTCTTCCCTACAACTGTTTATTGACCCATCAGTCAGTTTTATCGCTCCGTCAATTTTTGAACAGGGCCCTATCCTGACATTTTTTATGGTGCTGCAATTATGGATAACTGAGTTTTGTCCGATGGTACCCATATTTGAACTTACCTGCTCTGCATACTTGATGGTCATTTGCTCGATCTTACTTATTGCAGCAGATTTGTGGCGGTACATGGCGACTATATAAGCCTGATGGGCTGAAAGTTTGTCCCATATTCTAACTGCCCTTGCTCCTGTTTCACTCAGAACNNTATAACTTCGTTTTCTATTGAATAGTTGGCTATGTAATCACGAATATTATATATTGAGACATCATCACCGATTGTACAGTTATGAATCAGTGCATTTTCAATCCCTGATTTTATTGTGATACCAGATTCATCAGTATAAGATTTATTGAAAAGACCGAGTTTAACGTTACCTGAAAAATTAACATTCCGGCATTTCTGAGGATCGAAACCGGGTTTTATTTCTATATTGTCCCAGTTGTCGCATGTACAACCGTTCGATAGTAGTGCCCTTATTTCGTCGTCAGCAATTCTTCTATATACAGGGAATAAATTCATTATGAACCAATAACAATTGGTTATTCAACTGTGACAGATTTAGCAAGATTACGTGGCTGGTCGACATCACAACCTCTAAGCACAGCTATATGATATGATAAAAGCTGTAATGGAATAACTGCTAGAAGTCCTGAAAAAGCTGCCAGGGTAGCAGGTACCTCAAGAACATAATCAGCAATTTTACTTATAACATCATCGCCTTCCGTAACTATAGCGATTACCGTACCTTTTCTGGCTTTAATCTCCTGGATATTGCTGATAATCTTATCATATGTATTATCCTTTGTCGCAACTACAACAACCGGCATATGCTCATCAATAAGTGCAATTGGTCCATGTTTCATTTCTGCAGCCGGATAGCCCTCTGCATGTATATAAGAAATCTCCTTCAGTTTCAGTGCGCCTTCAAGCGCTACAGGAAACAGGTAGCCTCTTCCGAGATAAAGTGCATTACGTGAGTTCTGCATAACTTTTGCAAGAGCGAGTGCCTGATCATTTACCCCTAATGCCTTCTCAATCTTCCCCGGTATCGAAACAAGTTCCGTGATAAGTTCTTTATAAAGATCATCAGAGATAATACCTTTAAGGTGTCCTGTTTCAAAAGCCATCATTGCCAGTACGGTAACCTGCGAAGTAAATGCTTTTGTTGAAGCAACTCCGATTTCAGGTCCGGCGTGGGTATATACTCCGGCATCGGTTTCACGGGGAATACTTGATCCAACAACATTACAAATGCCAAGAACTGTGGCTCCTTTTTCTCTTGCAAGTTTAATTGCAGCAAGAGTATCAGCAGTTTCCCCGCTCTGGCTTATTGCAATAACAATATCCCCTTTTTTTATGATCGGATTTCTGTATCTGAACTCAGAAGCATATTCAACTTCAACCGGTATTCTTGCATACTCCTCAAAAATGTACTCTCCAAGGAGGCCTGCATGCCAGGATGTACCGCATGCAATTATAATAATTCTTTCCGCCTTTGTTATCTGGTCAAATGTATTATGAAGACCACCAAGCATTATACCGGAGTGATCCGGTAAAACCCGGCCTCTGAAGGTATCGTGAATGGCACGTGGTTGCTCAAAAATCTCCTTTAACATAAAATGAGCATACCCCTCTTTATCAATCTCGCCAATTTTCAGGTCGATTTCCTGAACATCAGGTTTAACTGTCTGATTTCTTAAGGTTTTAAGAATCAGTTCATCTTTTTTGATAATGGCAATATCGTCATCCTTAAGATATATTACTCTCTGGGTATATTCTACAATTGGCGTGGCATCTGAAGCAATGAAATTCTCTCCATCTCCGACACCTATTACCAGAGGGCTGCCTTTCTTTGCAGCATATAATCTATCAGGCTCCTGTCTGCAAATNNACTAATCCATAAGTTCCCTCAACCCTGTTAAGAGCCATAATAATTGCCTGTTCTGCAGAGAGATCACCTTCAAGGTAAAGATGCTCAATCAGGTTAGCAAGTACTTCTGTGTCTGTTTGACTTGTAAATTTAATAC